>JAISOY010000003.1 GCA_031275285.1 Bacteroidales bacterium
AGACCTTTCCTTTCAACTCGAAAAGCGTTTCTTTCCACGATTGCAAAACGGCAAACTCCGTATCTAATAAAGTGCCGTCCACATCAAAAACAAAATGTTTGTACTTCATCGTATTTAATTTAAAAAATGGTTGCTTTAAATGAAAAACCGACAAATAGGTTGTTTATAACAAATGCGGTATTTACCATATATCCTACCCTATATTTTAAAATCGGCTCCAAATACGCACAAAACCGCATTATTATATTTAAATCTTCATCAAAATTGGTTTTCCCGTTTAAATATACGTATATTTACGCAATTATCCAACATAAAAATGCGGAATTATGCTGAAAGAAGAAAGACAACGATACATCATAGACAGGATAAATGCGGATAACCGGATATATGTTACCGAACTGAGTGAAGAATTAGGAATTTCGGACGATACGTTAAGACGAGACCTTATAGATCTGGAAAAGCTGGGTCTTTTGACCAAAGTACACGGCGGAGCGATAGCCCGGTCTGAGATATCGATACAATTCACAGAAAGGCTGAATACCGCAACTCTTATCAAACAACAAATGGCAGCTAAATTGGTCCCGATGTTTAAAGAAGGAGACGTGATACTGATCGATGGCGGCACCTCTACTCTTGAAGTAGCCCGTCAAATACCCAAGGATAAAAGGTTTACCGTTTATACCAATTGTTTGCCGATAGCCAATGAACTATCCGGTTATCCCAACGTTGAACTGATACTTCTGGGTGGTAAAGTCTTTTCATCTTCGCAGGTAACAGTCGGCATATCTGTTTTCCAGATGTTACAGTCCGTGTATCCCGATTGGGTGATTATTGGAATAAGCGATATCCATCCACAAAAAGGATTGACTGACTCTGACCGCGAAGAGGCGATAATAAAGCGAAGCATGTTACTTCAGGGAACCAAAAGGGTTGTCATAGCCGACGCACATAAACTGGAAACAGCTAGAAATTTTCATGTCGCCTCTTTGGGTGAGATCGATTATATTGTTACCGAAGACAGCAAAGTGGACTATATAAAGCAACATTGGCCCAAGTATTCGTATGAGGTGGTATAAGATAATGCTCCGGTTATTTATCAATAATTGCTAAGACCGAATTGGCTTTTTACCTTTTCTCATGTATGTTTTCCCGACATCAATGATCTCACCATTCATGAGAGATATAAAAACAAATTGATCCATGCATATTTCAATTTTTATTTGTATATTTGCATGGAAGCAAATTGATGTAAAATGTATATCCATCGATATCTTGAGCCGAGTGTATTAAAAGCCATACAGAATTTTCCGGTTACTGCTGTAACAGGGCCTCGCCAATGTGGTAAGTCAACTTTGGTCAAACATTTGTTAAACACTTATCCGGAAAGTATATATCTGGATTTGGAGAGACCATCAGATTTGCGTAAACTGGAAGACGCAGAATGGTTTTTAACTTCACAGAAGGAAAAACTGATATGTATAGATGAGATACAACGGCAACCTGAATTATTCCCACTGATCAGAAGTTTAGTCGATGAATGGGACAGACCCGGTTGTTTTTTAATACTTGGTTCGGCCTCTCGGGATTTGTTGAAACAAAGTTCAGAATCCCTGGCTGGTAGAATATCATATAAAAGACTGACCCCATTTCTTTGGGAAGAATTAGAGAATGATTATGCTATTGAGAGGTATTTTTCGGCAGGATCTTTTCCCCGTAGTTTGCTTGCAGATGATCATGAAATCTCTTTCGAATGGAGGGAGAGTTTTATTACGACTTTCTTAGAACGGGATCTATTGCAGTGGGCCGGATTTACCCCAACCACCATGAGGCGTTTGTTGCAAATGCTAGCCCATGTCAATGGACAAACGGCGAATTATTCCACTTTAGCCACTTCTTTGGGGGTGACTTCAACTACAGTAAAGAATTACATTGATTTATTAGCCGGGACTTATATGGTAGAAATAGTACCGCCATATATTTCTAATCTTGGAAAGAGATTGGTTAAATCCCCAAAAGTATATATCTCTGATTCAGGCATTACTGCCGCTTTACTCGGATTAAGAAGTTTTGAGGAACTTTCAGGACATCCGGCATTTGGTTCTATTTGGGAACAAATTGTATTATCAAACCTGAAAGGACTATATCCGGATGCAGAGTTTTTTCATTATAGAACCACCAATGGAGCTGAAGTGGATTTTGTGATGAAAATAAAAAATACAATCTTCACAATTGAATGTAAAGCCTCATACTCTCCAATCTTATCAAAAGGAAATTACATTGCTTTCGAAGATGTTGCACCCAAGCATACATTTATAGTAACACCCTCACCAGACAGTTGGTCGATGAAAGATAAAATAGATGTTGTATCTTTGAATGAATTGAAAAACATGATAGACCATAAGATATGATTGCGGTTTCACCTGTTAAAGCTTTTGTTAAGATAGTAGAAATATAAATTTAAATGGCTAAAAATACCATTTAAAATTTCTGTCAGAACAGCGAAGCTAATTGGTCTAGAGAACCTCTCAAAAAAACTTTTTTTGGATTTAACTGAAAAAATATATCAATTAAAACACTGAATAGTTACCGCCTGACATGTTAAGGTTCGGGGATTCGAAATTAAATAACAAAAAAAGACATGTCACCGAATTTGTATTCGCCTAACTGCTACGAAATTCGCTGCATTTCATAATACAAAAATAATAATTTTCCGTGATAAAAACAAAAAAGAAAAAGCTTGTACGATACCATTTTCATCGAGTAGTTTATTGGATCGTACTATCTTATTATTACCCGATGCCGTGAATACAGAAGCCGATATAATAACTAAATCTAATCGGATACTATTTTATTTATTAAGGAATGAATAATTATAATATATTTACATGGATAAAAACATTTTTTACAGGAATAACATTATAAAACCAGAAAGTAAAATGAACAGGAAACTATTCGCAGGCACGGCATTTTTTCTCATACTTTTTTTAGTTGCATCATGTAATCCCAACGTACGGGAAAGTCAGGATTCGGTATCGGTTTCGGGAATCGGTACCGTATTGGCACAACCCGACATGGTGCTAATGAACATCGGTTTCTCCCAAACCGCCCAAACGACTAAAGAAGCCAAAAAAGCCGTAGAGCAAACCATGCAACGGATATTGAAAATACTGCAGGAAGAAAATGTGGAGGAAAAATTCATGAAAACCATATCACTCAACTATGACGTGGAATACGATTACAGGAACGGGCGTCGGGTTCGGCTCGGGCAACGGGCGCAACAGACCATTGTCGTAACCGTAAACGATATGATAAACATTCCCGAAAGATTCTCATCCATACTGGATAAAATCACGGCCATAGACAAAGTCGATGTTCAGGAGATCAGGTTTGACATTGAAAATAAAACGGAATTATTCAGGCAAAGCCGTGAACTGGCCTATCAAAAAGCATTTGACAAAGCCGGGCAATATGCCGAACTTTCAAACCGTAAAATAGGAAAAGTAGTCTCGATTTCGGAAGCGGTAAGCCGCGATGTAGCCCAAATCCGCGCATTCCAGAACAATCTCGCCTTTAAAGAAGAGGCCCTTTCTTTGTCCGACAATTCGGTTGTTCCCACGGGAGAACAGGGTGTAAGTTCCGAAATTAATATCGTATTCTCGTTGGAGTAGTGAATTTGTTAAATGCAGGCAACTTAAAGACAATGCTCAAAAAATAATATGGATTACAAACTGCGTAACTGGAAAATGTCGGATGCGGAAAATCTTGCCGAACATGCCAATAACAACAATGTCGCCAGATGGCTGACAAACCAGTTTCCGTATCCTTACGACAAAAAAGATGCAGAGACATATATCGACTC
>JAISOY010000004.1 GCA_031275285.1 Bacteroidales bacterium
GCTCATAATAAATAGAAGCTCCATTGATTCCCGGATCTGAAAATGCGAGTTCAATTTCTCTCAAATAGTTGTCGTCACAGGTTGAATCCGCATCAAAACCTACAATGATGCCTTCAGCATAATCATAGGTATTAAAACGTGCTACTGCCTCATCCATTCCTGTTTTTCGGGCAAAACCCACACCGGCATTTTTTACAGGGAGATCGGGAATATAAATTATTTCAAAGATAAGATGCTCCGAATTATGTTGATCGGCCCAACAACGGGCTTCATGCAAGCTTTTTTCATTTTGTTGCCTTGCTTCGGAGGATGCATTTTCAGGATGGTTGATCACCACAATTACTTCCGTATTGGCTTCAGGTCGTTTGCACCTATATAATGATCCCAGCGATTCAAGCAGATTAGGTTCATTATAACATGGAATAATAACAATTATCCCCGGCTTCCGCTTTGAACCGGGGATAAACAACGAGGAAAAATGATTATGTTTAAGATACTCTTCAGCGAATGGCATCCGATTATTTGCTGTGATTACTGTTTTTCCATATTCCTGTCCTGACGGGGTCGAGCCATCGGACCTGCATGCATTGATTGGCGGGGAGAATCATTTTTGCGATCGAATTGTTTTCTATCCGGACCATGACCATGCATCATGCCTTTACCCCCTCCCTGGGCATCAAAGATGATACGCTGTTCCTCCGTCAGTAAATTCCGTATATTTTGACGGTCAGCTGCGTCGGCTTTCATATTCTTGGCTTGTAAAGCGGTTATTTCATCAATTGTTTTGTTGATCTCCTTCATATCTGCTTTATCAGCGGTCTGTAATACTTCCAGCCTCGCCTTTTTTTCTTTGATCTGATTCTGTATTTGTGTACGCTCTTTCATCCGTTCCATCCGGATCTTCTGCATTTCTTGCCGCTGTTCATCAGTCAGTTTTAATGGGGATGGAAAATTTTCAGCATTCCTTTCACGCCTTATTTCCTGTGGCTTGTCACTCCCATTCAATGATGTATTCGGCTGTGCCGACAAAGTAATCCCTGATACTGCAATGATGGCAACGGCCATCAATAATTTTATTTTCATGATTCAAATTTTTAATTCAATACTAATTTTACTTGTGTACACCAAGATTTATTAGTAAGACATAAAAATATCACAGGGGTTTAATATGACTGGATAAAAAACGCTGCTATAATGTATGACAAAATTACATTATTTTTCTGTACATCCAATAAAAACTGTATTTTCCTATAAAAATCGACCTGAGTGGAATATGGATTTCAAGGAGATGGTATTTCACCGGTTTTTCGATTTTTATTTTGTTGTCTCTTAATTTTAAGGTCCTGTTCTTTTTTCAATTCCTGTTCCATCTGTTCCTTTATAGCTATTTCGCAGGAATGAAGATCGGTCTTTACTGTATATGTTGCCCCGTTTTTGTCTTTACAGAATAATAGAAAAGGAATTTCCTTTGCTGCCACATCATTTCCCCCGTAACATTTTACCAGGAATTTCACATAAGGAGTAAACCGGCCGTGTGATACTCCAATGGAGTCATTATCAGAGTATGCCCTGTCGATAAATTGCTTGAAGGTAACCTTTTCGAGGCTTTTTGCCTCGAAGACAGTCCAGTATGTTGTGAAAAGGATAGGATTGCCTGTTGTTTTGTTTGTCCCGTACCCCAACCAATGACATTGGTCTGCAATGGTTTTTAAAGATAGGTTTTCCCCTTTTTGCAGTTGTTCGAATTGCTTTTTCCGTGCCTTTTTATCTTTTTCAGCAACTACATCTTCTTTTCCTTTTTTCAATTCGATCATCCAGAAGGTCCCTTTCGTCATACCGATGATATCAGTAAGTCCTTTATCCCATGATTCCTGAAAATTATTTATAGCAAAAAGATCGTCGCTATTTTTTAAAGCAAACATCAGATGAAGTTCACCTGATAGTTGGGATTCATACAGTCGCTTATAAGCGGTTCGACTTTCAACTTCTAGTTTCTCATTGGATTTCTGTAGTTCGGATATTTTCTCTTCCTCCTGTTTTTTCTCTTCTAAAAGGACTTCTGCATCGTTTTGTTTTTCCCTTAAATCATCGGTCAACGCTTTGATTTTTTCCTCTTTTTGTTCTATTTCTTGCGTTAATACCGACATAGAATTACGCTCTTTCCGGTAAATAAAGATGATAAATATCCCTATCAGAATAAAACAAATAGATACTAATAGAATAAATTTCCGGATATAGTCCTGATTTACTGCATCATTAATAAAGATATATATGGACAGTAAAGTTAATATACCAATGATCAATGTTATTGACCCGATCCAACCTAATAAGTTGGACGTTTTACATAAGTGTTTGATTTTTTTCATCATATAAAATTTTCGATGTAAATTAATTTCCCCCGGGCTTCAAGATGCCATATCTCGTAATAATACAAAATTTTTCTACATAAAACAATTTTTGTTTAAAAAATGTGCTTTTTTTGATGCCGCTCTCTGATGATTTCGCACTTTTGTAAAAAAACTCGTAGGTTTGTGAAGGATATGATACATCACTTTTATGAACATAAACCCATACAATTTACTCGTCATACTTGGTCCTACGGCAGGTGGGAAGACTTCTGTAGCAACCCATTGGGCCTTTCATCATGACGGGGAAGTCATCAGCGCGGATTCACGCCAGGTGTACCGGGATATGAATATTGGAACCGGTAAGGACTACGAAGATTATATGGTAAACGGATGCGAAATACCCTATCATTGTATCGATGTGGTTGATCCCGGTTATCAGTATAACGTATATGAGTATCAGAAAGATTTTTTAAAAGCATTTGATGCTGTAGTAAATAGTGGAAAAACACCTGTTCTCTGTGGTGGATCAGGGTTATATATTGAAGCAGCCATACAGGGCTACAGGCTCATCCAGGTGCCTGTTGATAATGCCTATAGAGAGGAATTGGAAAATAAATCGGATCAGGAACTGGAACAAATCCTTGCCGGATTGAGGACATTACATAACAGGTCAGATACTGATACTAGAAAACGTATGATACGTGCCATTGAAATTGCCCGTTATCAAAAACAATATCCTGATGAGACGAATGATTATCCGGATATACGGCCATTGTTGATAGGAGTCAAATATGACAGGGAGTCGAGGAGAAAACGTATTACCGAACGTCTGAAGCAGCGGTTGGACCAGGGAATGGTCGGGGAAGTCCAGTCGTTGCTGGATAAAGGTTTGACCCATGATCAATTGGAATATTATGGGCTGGAATACAAGTATCTATCGAAATACTTGTCAGGAACGCTTTCTTATGAACAGATGTTCGAACAACTCAATACAGCCATTCATCAGTTCGCAAAACGACAAATGACATGGTTCAGGCGTATGGAGCGTAATGGCAATAAAATATGGTGGCTGGATGGCCATGCATCTATGGAGCAGAAAATGGAGCGTATATCACAGATCATCCGGAAAAATGCAGGTCAATCATGATAGCTTTCTTTACGGATGCATTTTGTTTTTTAAGGACGCTTACATTAGCTAAGATAGGCAATATCTTAAAAATAAACTTATCTTATTGGGTTTCTATTCTTTTTAGACAAGTCATTTTATGGGGAAAGCCCTATTCGATATCAATTGAGCCTGTAAATTTTTGTAATCTTGCATGTCCCGAATGTCCTGCAGGAAACGTTAAGTTGACCCGTACCCTACAAAGCATTGACAATGCAACCTATGAAAAGATATTGAAAGAAGCATCTTATCTGACATATTTGATGTTGTATTTTCAGGGAGAGCCTTATCTGCACCGGAATTTATTCGGATTGATCCGGATGGCGTTCCAAAGAGGAATATATACAGCCATATCTACCAATGCCCAGTTGTTGAATGATGATTATGCAGAGAAGACAGTCCGTTCCGGACTACAACGAATCATTATTTCTATGGATGGCATTACTCAGGAAGCTTATGAAAAATACCGGCATAAAGGAGATCTGGATAAAGTACTGGAAGGGATCCAACGGATCAGGGAATGGAGAAAAGAACTTAAGAGCAAAACCCCTTATATTGTAGTTCAGTTCATTGTATTCAAAACCAACCAGCATCAGTTAAACAAGGTACGTTCATTTGCTTTGGCAGCGGGTGCGGATAAAGTAGAAATAAAAACAGCCCAGCTATATGATTTCGAATTTGGTCATCCGCTCATGACTGACATTAAAGCTTATTCGCGTTATAAAAAAGGAGATGATAACAGATACGTAATCAAAAGCCGGTTGTCTAACCGTTGCTTTCGTCTATGGAATGGCTGTGTGATCACTGTTTCCGGAGATGTGGTTCCCTGTTGTTTTGATAAAGATGCGGATCATGTAATGGGTAATGTGAATGAACAATCGTTCCATAACATATGGAAAGGCCGGAAGTATTTTGAATTCAGAAAAATGATTCTGGCAAACAGGAAAAAATGTAATATCTGTAATAACTGTACCGAAACCTAACTATTTTCTTTATCACTTAGCTCGATCCACCGATCAGTTTTGGCGTCTATTTCAGAAAGAATATCTCCCATCCTGGAAGATGCTTTTAGCATTTCATCATGTCCGGCAGACCCTGAACCGAGTAGTTGTTCAATCTCTGATTTTTCTGTTTCAAGGGAAGATAGTAAGACCTCCAACTCTTCCAGTTCTTTTTTTTCTTTATAGGATAATTTTACTTTATTTGCCTTTGTCTCAATTTTTTGTTCTCTGTGTTTTGATGCGTTTGCATTTCTGGCTTCGCCTTTTTCCTGTTCCTGCCGGGAAAAACGGTATTCGGTATAATTGCCTGTAAAATCTTTGATTTTTCCGTTCCCTTCGAATATAAATATGTGGTCCACCAGTTTATCCATAAAATATCGGTCGTGTGATACGATGATCAAACATCCGCTGAACGATTTCAGATAGTTTTCCAGGACATTGAGTGTAACAATATCCAGGTCATTCGTCGGCTCGTCTAATATTAGGAAATTAGGGTTTTGTATGAGTATGGTAGCCAGATATAAACGTCGTTTTTCACCACCGCTCAGTTTCTCCACCATTACATATTGCATATCAGGTGGGAATAAGAATTCTGTGAGGAATTGTGATGCAGATATCTGCCTTCCGTCACTCATAGTTACTGTTTCGGCAATATCTTTAATAATTTCTATCACACGCTGGCCCGGGTTAAAATCGATACCCGTTTGTGTATAATAACCATATACCACTGTTTCACCTGTTTCTATTATTCCGGAATCGATAGGTTCTTTACCTGTGATCATATTCAGGAAAGTAGTCTTTCCCGTTCCGTTATCACCAATAATACCTATTTTTTCATTTCTTGAAAATGTATAGGAAAAATCATCCAGGATAATGGTGTTGCCGAATTGTTTTTTTATGCTGCTTAAAATCAGTATCTTACTTCCTAGCCGGGCACTCTGGACATTTAATTCCAGGTTTTTCTCTTCATTTCTCTGATGGGCTTTGGTTTTTATTTCATCGAAAGCTTCAACCCGGTATTTGGCTTTTGTCCCCCGGGCTTTAGGCATACGGCGGATCCATTCCAATTCAGTACGGTACAAGTTCCTGGCTTTTTCTGTCTCAGACTGTTGTAATGCTATCCGTTCAGCACGTTTTTCCAGATAATGACTGTAATTTCCTTTATATCTGAAGATACCCGTTTTATCCAATTCAATGATCTCATTACATACCCGGTCTAAAAAATAACGGTCATGGGTAACCATCAGGAATGCACTGCTGGTTTTACGGAGATACTCTTCCAGCCACTCGACCATATCCAGATCAAGGTGGTTGGTGGGTTCGTCCAGAAGGAGTAGTTCCGGCTCATTGATCAGAAGATTAGCCAGTGCTAGCCGTTTTTTTTGTCCGCCGGATAATTGTTGTACCGGTTGTTCCAGCCAATCAATCCTTAACTGTCCGAGTATTTGTTTGATACGCGCTTCATAATCCCAGGCATTTAAATGATCCATTTGTTCCATGCAACGTTCCAGGACGTTTTTATCCCCGGAATGTAATGCCTGTTCATAATCCGAAATGACCCGGACCATTTCGCTGGAAGAATTGAATACGGCCTGGAAAGAGGTTAATTCAGGTGCAAAGTCAGGATTCTGTTCCAGATAACCGATCCGTATGTCCGGCAAATAAGTAATGGATCCGGCACTAGGGGTGTCTTTTCCTGCTATGATATTCAGCAGGGATGTTTTCCCGGCTCCGTTACGTGCGATCAATGCCATACGCGAATCGGAATTGATATGGAGGGTCACATTGTTGAATAATTCAATATCCCCATATGATTTGGCTAATTGTTCTATCTGTAAATAGCTCATGCATGTATTTATCTGGTTGAACTGACAAAAATACATAATCGGTCAGAAATAATCCTTTTTTGGTATATTATATCTGTATTATCCCGGATTTCATGAAATTATACAAAAGATTGCTTCATCTGTTTTTTTCACTCATCAAAAACATCTATCTTTGCGTTATAGTATTATATTCTCCATGGAGATGTCATCTGAAATGCCGGTTTCTTCGACACGAATATCCATGACAGCGGGAGCAGTTATTGGATTATTGATGGTATTGATACAAGTGAACTTGTTGATAAATTTACTTGTTTTCACAGGAGGTATTTATTATACAGTAAGATTGTACCGAAAAAAAAGAGCCGGAGATGTTGTTTATAGTCAGTTATTAACAACAGGGATCCAGACCGCATTTTTTACTTCCGTCATTCTTGCATTTGTAATATATTTGGTTGCAAAGGTTATAGATCCGTCTGTTATGGCTGTTTTTGTTGATATGATCGAACAAACATTACGATCCTCAGAAACCCCGTCGGAAATACTTTCGGTAAGTATGGAGCAGATTCGCGAACAAATTTCTCCGGAACTTTTAGCTGTTGCAACCATCATACAATATACGTTAATTGGTAGTGTTATTGCGGCTATATGCGGATTTATCCTGAGAAATCCGGTACAGTTTGATAACCAACATAGTAAATCTTAACCCTATATATGGATCTTTCTATAGTTATCCCATTGTTTAATGAAGCTGAATCTATTCCTGAACTTGTTTCATGGATAGAACAAGTGGTGGATAAGCAAAAATATAGCTATGAGATCATTTTAGTGGATGATGGGAGTAAAGACGATTCATGGTTGAGGATAGAGGAAATGGCGCTTAAGAATCCTTCCATACATGCCATTCAGTTACGCTGTAACTATGGTAAGTCAGCTGCTTTATTTTGTGGATTTAAACGTGCTTCCGGAAAAGTAGTGATCACCATGGATGCCGACTTGCAGGATAGTCCGGATGAAATTCCGGAACTATACCGTATGATTACCGAAGAAAAGTATGATCTGGTTTCGGGGTGGAAAAAAAAGCGGTATGATGGTAAATTTACGAAGAGGATACCCTCCAGGATCTATAATGCTACAGCGCGTCGGATGACGGGGATAAAGCTTCATGATATGAATTGCGGATTAAAATCCTATCGTAATGAAGTAGTGAAAAGTATTGAAGTGTACGGGGAAATGCATCGATATATCCCTGTATTGGCAGCTAAAGCTGGTTTTACCGTAATCGGGGAAAAGGTAGTTGAACACAGGCCGAGGAAATATGGAGTGAGTAAATTCGGGTGGAACCGTTTTATGAATGGTTTTTTAGATTTGATCAGTATACTTTTCGTGTCCCGTTTCGGCAAAAAACCGATGCATCTTTTTGGGTTATTGGGTACACTGATGTTTATTGTGGGGTTGCTTTCAGCAATTTGGTTGGGGGCACAAAAGCTATATTTTGTATATCATGGGATCAGGGCCGGGCTTGTGACCAATAGTCCGTATTTTTATCTGGCTTTGACAGCAATGATCCTGGGAACTCAATTATTTCTTGCCGGTTTCCTGGGTGAAATGATTTCCAGGGCATCTGTTGACAGGAATGCCTATCAGATAAAAAACGAATTTTAGTATTGGGGAATAAACACTTCGATCAATTGTTTGTGAAAGATACTTTGTGATATAAATGGATAGTTGGAAATGAAGATTCATATTCTTTTTATTATTGTTTGCTTATTTCCGGGTATTGTATTGAATGGCCAGACAGATGCTTCTATAAAGGCTGGTAGGAAAGCCGCGGCCGAAGCCGGGCTTGGACACTACAGGAAGTTCTCTCCTCACGACAGCATCCGTTGGATATTTGGAGGAGATGCTAGTTTAGCATTCAAGGCAACCTCCTTAACAAACTGGAGGCCGGGAGGAGAAGACCAGTTGGCTATTGCATCCGCGCTTAACGTATATGCCAATTATAAAAAAGGAAAGAGGACAGTTGAGAATTATGGTATATTCGGATATGGTCTGGTGATAAACGGAGAGAGAAAAGCAGTCAAAAATGATGACAGGTTACATCTTGTGTCAAAAGTAGGGCATCAAATAGCCAAAAAATGGTATTATGCAGCCTCTTTTTTGGCAAGGACACAGTTTACATCTGGGTATAAATATTCTGCAAATGATACGATCAGGATCAGTGACTTTCTGGCCCCGATCAATATGTTTCTTTCTGTGGGGATCGACTATCGTCCCAATAATAATTTTTCGGCAGTATTATCTCCATTAATGGGGAAAGCTACTTTTTCCAGGTCGGATAATCTGGTTGTCCTATCCAATGCAGGTTTGGTGAAAACCGTTAAGAATGCGGAAGGTAAGGATGAGCAGGTACCGCAAAATTCCCGGTATGAATTGGGAGGGGGTCTGACTATGACCTTGAATGGAAATATATGGAAGAACAAGATTAAATTCAATTCTTCTTTGGATTTGTTTTCTAACTATGCATTAAAGCCGCAAAATATCGATGTGGTCCTTTGGTTCACCATAAAATACCAGATATATAAAAATATATCTGCTGACCTGCGTTTTGATCTGATGTATGATGACGATCAAAAATCAACAGATGATGAAGGAAAACAGCGCGGTCCGAAAGTCCAGACGAAAAACTTTTTGGGAGTAGGGGTATTTTATCAATTTTGATTAATTTTGTTAGCTTATCTGATACCTAGCAAACAGATGTTTTTGTTACTGAAACATATTAAATCTTCATCGATCCTTTTCCGGGTGTGTTTTCTATTGCTCTTACCTGTTTGCGGATATGGACATGTGCAGGCTCAGGTAATACCTTTTATCAATTATACGATGAAGGACGGTTTGGTGCAAAGCCAGGTTTCCGATATTTGCCAGGATAAGCAGGGTTATATCTGGTTTGCAACGGCAGGTGGCGTATCCCGTTTTGATGGAAGGGATTTTAAAAATTACACCGTATCTGAAGGGTTGCCGGTAAATACGGTGACTACATTACTGGTAGATGAGAAGTCCCGGATATGGATGGCTACTTCCGGAGGAGGATTGGCCATGTATGATGGAAAAATATTTCAGGTGTATACCACCAAAGAAGGGTTGGCTTCAAATTCCCTTGACAACAGGGACAGGAGCAGTCTTCTTTTGGAAGATTCAAAAGGAAATATCTGGTGTCGTACGGAAGAGGGTGTTTCTGTAGTCAGTGAAGATTCCATTACAACGTATAATACAAGTAATGGGCTGGTAAATAATTCGATTACTTGCTTTATTGAAGATAAAGACGGAAGGGTTATATGCGGTACGGAAAATATGGTTTCCGTGATTGATGATGGCAAAATACAGAATTTTACTATTGATGAGGGAAATGAGGATTTTGGATGGGTGTTGGATATTATTAAAGACAGTACCGGGGAGATATGGATTATCGGACGGGACCAAATGATCCGATTTTCGAATGGTGAATTTACTTTTTTATCATCGTTACCGGCAAAGGATTATATTGTCGCTGGTTTTGATTTACAGGACAGGATATGGCTGGCGACTTTGTCGGATGGCTTATTCTTATTAGAAGGAGAAAATACACGTCAGGTGGCGAAATTAGATGATCAGGTTCTTAAAATATTGGAAGACTCCAGGAATAATATCTGGTTGTTGACTCCCAATAATGGGATTTATAAATACAAGGATAATATGTTTTATCATTATGACAAAACATCAGGCCTGGTGGCAGATCAGACCGTCTGCGTCTTTGAAGATACCGAAGGAAATATCTGGATCGGTACCAACAATGGTATATCCATGTATGGTAAAGTAATTTTTGAAACGTTTCTTCCTGAAGAACATGTGATATCGATATCCTCGGATAAAACTGGAAATGTCTGGGGGGGATTACAAAATAAAGGATTGGTTAGGCTTAAAGGACAGGAATTGAGTTTTTTTGAATCAAATGATAAAGACAACAGGCCTGGCACCAATAACATTTTATGTATTGAACCCATAGAAAATCAACTCTTGTTGGGTGCCCGGTCCGAAGGAATGGGGCATTTTATTAATAACAAAATTAAGTTCGATATTCCGCCTAGGCTTTCTCTTATTGATATTTATTCCATTATTGCCATATCGGAAAATGAATACTGGGTAGCTACTTCAACAAAAGGTCTGGGACATATTGTAGGGGAAGAAGTAACCTATTATGCTACTGATACTTTAGGATTAGCGGATGATTTTGTGAAATTCCTGGAAAGGGATAGTAAGGGCCGGATATGGTGCGGCACAGCCCTGGGTTTGTCTGTTTTTGATGGTGAGAAGTTTACAACCTATACTACTGCACATGGATTACCTAATAATTCATGTACAGATATTGCTATAGATAAATACGGATCTATATGGCTGGGGACGGAAGATGGGTTGTGCAAAATTACCGAGACGGCAGATGATCAATTCAGTTTCCGGACATTTACCACCAGGGACGGCTTGACGGATAATTCCATCACGGTAGTACACTCCGATAACAGTGAAACACTTTGGGTGGCTTATAATGGAGGATTGAATGCCATGGATTTAAAAACCAACCACATTAGGAATTATGGGCTGCATGATGGTTTTTCTTCGATTGATTGTTATTATGGGGCAGCGGCTACCGATATTTTTGATAATGTCTGGTTTGGAACGATAGCAGGCCTTGTGAAATATTCCCCCCGGGAAGACCGTAAACGGGATACTCCTCCACGTACCTATATTACCGGGATTAGCCTGACTGACGGGACGGATATATGGCAGTTTGCAGATACTATATCTTCATCCGGTTTGCCTGAAAACTTATCTCTTCCCTATAACAAAAATGGGGTTCGTATTGATTGGATCGGTATCCATTTTACCATTCCTGCCAAAAATAAGTACCGTTATATTTTGGAAGGATATGAAAAAAACTGGCATGAAGGAAGTTCCGAAACATTCCGTGATTATCAGCTTTCACACGGGAAACGTTATACCTTCAAGGTGGTGGCATGTAACAATGACGGTGTCTGGAATCCAGAACCTGTCACCTATTCGTTTTATGTTCGCCCTCCCTGGTGGGCAACCACTGTCGCCTATATTATTTATGCTGTAATTTTATTCGTTTTGATCTATCTGTATGTGAAATGGCGTGAACGTGCATTGATAGAAAAAAATAGACAACTGGAAGAGAAAGTAACAGAAAGGACCATTGAAATTGAGCGTCAGAAACAAAATATTCTTGAAATTAATACTGCTTTGGAAGCTTATCAGGAAGAGCTGATCATTCAAAGGGATATGGCAGCCGAGCAACGTGACCAGATTGCGGAACAAAGACAGGAGATCATGGATAGCATCCATTATGCCAAGCGGATACAAAATGCCATTATGCCGAGTATGGGTACCTTGGAAAGAATACTTTCGGATTACTTTTTGTTTTTCCGTCCGAGGGATGTCGTAAGTGGTGACTTTTACTGGGCAGCGAAACACGGGAATAAATCAGTGGTAGTGGCTGCCGATTGTACGGGACATGGGGTTCCCGGTGCGTTGATGAGCATGTTGGGAATATCGATCCTTAATGAGATTGTCCTTAAGCAGGAGGTAGATAAAGCCTCGGAAATACTGGATGAGTTACGTGTTAATCTGAAGTTGTTATTGTCCCAAACCGGAGCTATCGGTGAGCAAAAAGATGGAATGGATGTTGCATTGTGTATTATTGATTATGATACTATGACATTACAATATGCCGGCGCTTATAATTCATTATATCTGGTGAGAAGAGGAGAGTTAATAGAATATAAAGCGGATAAAATGCCTGTCGGTATCCATATCGGGGCCGAAACTCATTTCAGTAATCATATGATCCCGTTGGAAGATCAGGATATGTTATACATATTCTCGGACGGATATGTAGATCAGTTCGGAGGAGCAAATGATAGTAAGTTCAAGACCAAACCATTCAAGCAATTGCTGGTTAATTTGTCAGCATTGAGAACAGACCTGCAAAAAGATAAGTTAAGTAGTATTCATGATGAATGGAAGGGTGAAAATGCACAGGTAGACGATATCCTTGTGATCGGAATAAGAGTTAATGCGTGATTTTTAGGATAATAATATAACCGAATAAATGATAAAGAATGGAAATTAAAGGAAAACTGGTTGAAAAATTAATGCCTCAGACGGGGCAGGGTAAGAATGGAGAGTGGAAAAAGCAGGATATTATTATCGAAACGGAAGGAACCTATCCTAAAAAAGTATGTATTACCATATGGGGCGATAAAGTGGATGTCGCATCGTTGGTCGAAGGGAGTATGTTGAATGTTTCATTTGATATCGAAAGTCGTGAATTTAACGGGAAATGGTATACAAATGTTACAGGCTGGAAAGTAGATCCTGTTAACCTGAACCAAAACTCTTCCGAACTGCCTCCGTTGGAAATGTATCAGAACGATCCTATTTCACCGGAAGGGGAAAACGTTGATGACCTGCCCTTTTGATTTGTAGACACTAAAATTTGATGTTGTACGAGATATAGTAATTTAATCCTAAAGAGAAACCATCAGCGCCATTGCCGTATCCTGGGATTACATACGCATTGGAATATTTGCCTTTCGGAGAGGCTATCCTGAATTTTCCCCTGAAAATCAACCCTATATAGAAGTTTTTCAGGACTTCAGCTTTCACACCCATCAATAACTCGATCCAATGCGCATTCATGCTGGTTTTGGAAATACTTTGCGATGAGGCATCGGGCCAGTAATAACCCGGGACAGTGATGTCATCAGCTTTATGAGAGAAGAAAGACATACCGTAACGGAATCCGGCATAAAATAAATCATTGCTGAATGGGCGGCGTGATTTTAAGAGGTTATAATCAATTCCCAGTTTTCCGTAGAGCCCGTTCAGTTGATAGTGATAAGTGTCACGGTCAAGGTCGACATCCAGCCAACCGACTTCTGCTACGCCGAAGATATTCTTCCAAATGAACTTATCAACACTAACTTCAAATCCAACCCGTTCTTTATCATATATGAAGGGAAAGGCTAATTTAGCCAGATCAATTCCGATCCTGATCCCTTTCATTTCGTTGATCGGGTAGCGGGTGGTATCTTGGCCGTTACACAATAACGGAAGAGATAATGCAAGGCTAATAATAAATCCTGATATTTTCTTCATTGATAACATCTGGTCGATAACTCACAGGTCCTACAGTGGGATTGGTTATTTCTATTTTTTTTATGGAATTGAATATTGTATTGGGATCGATTTCTATGGATGAATAGTTGACACATCCGCATTCTGAGGAAACAAAGCCTGTATGACGGGTATAAGATATAATGATAGTGTCGGTAATTGTGTCGTTTGTAAAGATATATTTTGTAAGATCTGCTCCGGGGTTCAGTGGACAAAGCACTGTTTTTGCCGTTACTTCTCTGTATAAAACACTGTCCGTATCCAAACCCTGCACAGTTAGCTTTTCTACTTCCAGGACGGAGTCCGTATCTGCTATGTAAAAATTAACCACCATGGCCGTTCTGTTCGATTCTTCACAAAATTCATCACAAGAACAGGTTAGACCTATCATCAGCGAAATGGTTCCCCATATCCATAATTTAACCAATTGAGCCCGTTTCATTATAATGACTTTATCAAACCACAAAGTTACATAAATTCGCATGGATAATCGGTTATTTTTTGCAAAAGAGTTTTCTCAGGATGTAAGAATGATGAAAAACTTTCGCATTCAGGGAATAACAATAATGTCCGATTCCTTTTTAAATGACCTCAGATATACATTTTTTCCATCAAAGACAGCATAGGTATAGCTTTTCATCCATTCACCGGTATTTATATAACGGCTATTTTCATTGAGCCGGATATCCATAGCCAGGTGCCTGTGTCCGAAAATAAAAAAATCGTAATGTTTCTGGTTTAATTGTTCCAGGCAATAAATAGCGATCTCTTCTTTTTCTATACCATCAAATTTTTCATATATGCCATGTTTTGCACGGTTTCTCTTAGACCAGTTAATGCCGAATGATATGGCCCAATATGGATGAATACAAGCAAACAGTTTTCTAAGGAACTTATTTTTGAACATATTTGCCAGGGTTTTTTCACCAAAACTTACCGGACCTGTATTATGTCCATGCCCTAATAGAAAAGACAGATTATTTATTTCGAATCCGGTAATCTTCCTATGCATAATGACTCCCGTTTCTATGGATAAGTAATCCAATACCCACAGGTCGTGATTTCCCGTAAAAAAATGTATTTCGATCCCTGCTTCGGTCAGATCCTTTAATTTTCCAAATAGGTGGCTAAAACCACGAGGTATAACATAACGGTATTCAAACCAGAAATCGAAAATATCACCCAGCAGGAAGATGATCTGAGCATCTGTTTTGATTTTATCCAGCCACTGAACAAAATCCTTTTCCCTTTGTGCGCTGTCCTCATCAGGAAGCATCCTTAGATGGAGGTCAGATGCAAAATATACCTTTTTATTCTGTTGTAGAGAAAATTTCACCCAAATATCTGTCTAAGACGTCGCCGCGTAATTCTTTAGTAATAATAGATCCTTCTGTGTCGATAAGGAAATTAGCCGGGATAGTCTCAACTCCATAAGCTTTTACCGGTTCAGAATCCCAGAATTTGAGATCGCTGACATGGGTCCAGATCAGGCCATCTTCTTTAATGGCTTTTTCCCATGAAGCTTTTGACCTGTCGAGCGAAACCTGAAAAATTTCAAAACCCTTATCGTGGTACTTATTATATATGCGTAGCAGGTTGATGTTTTCCGTGCGACAAGGAGCACTCCATGAAGCCCAAAAATCTACCAGGACATATTTGCCTCTGAATGAGGATAACTTTTTAATTTGACCATTAGGTGAAGGCAAAGCTATTTCAGGAGCATCCTGTCCCAGCATGGACATCATTTTATTTAATTTCTTTATCCGGTATTGCTCATTCATCTCTAAGACGTTGGCATGAAGCATCTTTACATGTGGAATTTTAGGGTACTGTTTGTAAAAAACAGAATCAGCTTTCCGGAAATATTGTATATCGTCTTCATCATTGAATACATATAAATTAGGAGTAATCTGTTGGTATAAAGCATAGATGACCACCAATGAATTCGGGTTATTTTTGATGAATCGTATATTATATGCCCTTAAGCTGTCGATCTCTTTCATATAATGCCATTGGAATTGCCTTTGTATGTTTACATAGTTACGATTGTTCTCAAATAATTTAAGTGTTTTTTCCAATGAATCGGCAAAGAATGCTGTACGTTCTATTCTTTCACTCAATCGTTTGATGTCTTTCGAATCATCGCTTCCTTCCACATTATAAGTTAAATCTAAAAGACGCGTATCTCCGGTAATAAATATCTTGTCTTTGGGATGCGCCAGAAGACTGATCGTTTTGTTGTTTACAGTAAGTGAATAAAACGTCGGCTGACTTATTTTTTGTTTGAAAGAAAAGTTGCCATTCTCATCTAACCTGGTTGAGTCGGTTACCGTGCTTTGTTTATCTACGCCCAATTTGTGTAGATATATAGTTTCCTTTTGGGATTCGTTAAGTTTACCTTTTATATGTATGGGCTTTTCCTGACCACAGCCAATTAGCAAAAAAACCAGAAAACCAAGAATAGAAAATTTCTTCATGAATACATTCTAAAGTCAATCAATGATATCTGATGTACAATTAAATGAAGGTTATAGCACTCCTTATGAAGAAGATTTCCCCATCTATAACCAGTCCCGCACAAAAGTATAAGAATTAATTACAAAAACCGCACCAAAATAGCTAATTTAGACGATATTTTGAAAAACATCCTTCAAAACGGCAAATGATTTCATTTTTCCGAAATTATCCACATGTATCTCATAATAGGTAAGTAAGTATTCTGTAAAATAGTTCCTTTGGAGATGGTTCATTTTCATATGGGAAATATGGTTGAAGGAAGTCCCGAATAATTGTGCTAAAAGCTGGTTGTATTCAGGATCGGGTGATGATTTGGATGGGTAAATTGTAAAATTTCCTTTTTGAGCATCGAACCACGCATTTTCCGATAAATCATCCATATTCGGATAGAAGCCGAGATAGCGTGTATAGTGTATCATGAAGATCAGGTGAAAATTAGCGATCCCTTTATCAATCAGGTCAAGTGTTTGTATGGAATGAAGCAGGAATCCGAATAGCTCGTGGTAGGCTTCTTCTTCTCTCAGGGTTTTATAGAGTAATTCGGCTGTAAATAGGGCAATGCTATTTTTTACCGGATCAAAAAGAATATTGTGGAGCGGTTGTAATAACCGGACATTGGAAATACGTTGCATTTGCCGGTTGGAACGATAATGTATTTCTATTTCCAGCAGATGTAACGGCTGGAATAAAGCAGTGCGCATCGATGATTTTTTATTGTAGGCCCCCTTGATAAATACTGCCTGCCTGCCTAATTGTTCGGTGTACAGATGTACGATCAGGCTACTCTCACCATATCTCAGATGGCTCAGAACAATGGCTCGTGTATTGACAATCAATGCTTTTGAAAATTAAGGAATGATCGTTATACTTGTTTTTTGGAGAGCAATTTTTCAAACCATACCATTTGTTGTTCCGGAGTCATATCGCTATTATCAAGAACGATGGCATCGGAAGCTTGCCTGAGTGGATTTTCAGAACGGTTTTGATCCATATAGTCCCGTTTGGCTATATTGTGGCTGATCTCTTCCCAACTTGCAGGTATCCCTTTTTGCATCAGTTCATCATACCTGCGTTTAGTACGGACTTCAAGACGGGCTGTCATGAATATTTTGATATCTGCATCTGGAAAAACAGCTGTTCCAATATCACGCCCATCCATCACAATGGATTTGTTCTTCCCCATTTCCTGTTGCATAAAGACCAGTTTTTTGCGGACTTCCTTAATGGCGCTTACTTCACTTACCCTTTCGGAGATTTCAAGTGTGCGTATTTCCCGTTCCACACACCGGCCGTTTAAAAGTATTTCATTCTGGAGCGTCTCTTTATTTCTTTGGAAAGAAATGTGAATCTCATCCATCCGTTTGATCAGTTCCGGGATATTGACCTCATTGTCTACGATTAAACAGTTTTGCAGGACAAATAAAGTAACGGCACGATACATGGCACCGGTGTCGATATAGGTATAATTCAGTTTTTTGGCGATAGCTTTCGCAAAAGTACTCTTGCCGCATGAAGAAAAACCGTCAATGGCAATGGTGAGAGGTCGCATATTCTTCTTTTAAAATAATATAAAGGTTATATGTAAAGATAACATTTTAAATTATAAACTCCAAAACGGGGATCATCCCTGGTGATCTTTGAGAATGTTATCAGCAATATTGATGCCGTCAAGTGCTGCAGAAGTGATACCTCCGGCATACCCGCTGCCTTCGCCACACGGATACAGGCCTTTCAGCTGCGGATGTTGTAGTGTTATTGGATCCCGGGGGATACGTACGGGAGTGGAAGAACGTGATTCCACGCCGGCTACCAATGATTCGTGAGTAAGGAATCCTTTCATCTTCCGGTCAAATATTTTAAATGCTTCCTGCAGCCGTTGAGAGATTGGACCGGGTAACCAGGAATGCAAAGAAGATGATATGATTCCGGGAAGATAACTGCACGACGGAAGCGTTGTTGAATTTTTGCCGTTGATAAAATCGGTCGTTCTTTGGACGGGAGCAGTTTGTTGTCCTTTTCCGTTGATTGCTGCCAGTTGTTCCAGGTATTGCTGATAACGCAACCCGGCGAGAACACCATGCTGATCGTAATTTTTGAGATCTTCAGGGCGGATCTCCACTACTATTCCCGAATTGGCAAATGCCGTATGCCTTCGGGAAGAAGACATGCCGTTTACGACCTGTCCGTCCGGCGAGGTAGTCGAAGGTACCATAAAACCTCCGGGACACATACAGAAAGAATATACGCCCCGTCCGTTTACTTGTGCGGAGAGATGGTAAGCTGCTGCGGGTAAATATTCAATTTCAGGCGAATGATGATAGAATATTTCATTGATCAATGCCTGTGGGTGTTCGATTCTGATTCCCATGGCGAACGTCTTGGCCTCAAGGAGATAACCATTTCTGTAAAAAAACTCGTAAATATCTGATGCAGAATGTCCTGTTGCCAGAATAACCGCTTTTCCCCGGAATTTTTCCCCGGAAGCTGTTTCTATCCCTGCAACTCCTCCGTTTTCAATAATAAGGCCGGTCATTTTTTGTCCGAAGTGGAATTCTCCTCCGCACTGGAGGATGGTCTTCCGCATGTTTTTAATGACCAACGGCAGAACATCCGTACCGATATGCGGATGTGCATCTATCAGGATTTGTTCGCTGGCGCCGTGATGATGGAACAGTTGCAATACCCGGTTGACATCTCCACGTTTGTTGGACCGGGTAAAAAGCTTCCCATCGGAGAATGTTCCCGCTCCGCCTTCACCAAAACAATAATTTGATTCGGCATTTAATCCCTTCCCCCGGCATAAAACGGCAATATCGTGTTTTCTTTCACTTACTTCTTTTCCCCGTTCGATAATGACCGGTTTAATGCCCCTTTCTATCAGCCTGAATGCTGCGAACAATCCAGCGGGCCCTGATCCGATGACCAATACTTCCGAATGTGCGGAAACGTTCCGGAAGTTAAAATCATATTTTTGGGAAAGGATCGCTTCCCCATGCAGGTATATATTGATGGTGAGGATGATTTTGATTTGTCCTCGTTTACGGGCATCTATCGAACGTCGTACTATGTCGAAATGAAGAATATCACTGGTAGTATAACCGGTCTGGCGATAGATCGCCTTTTCCAATAAACCGGGAACAGCAGTTTCTTTGGGTGATACAGTTATTTGGATTGATGTGGGCATGGCCAGGCAATTAAGTACTCAGTGCTATTTATTGTTTTCTTAAGTTGCATTGATAAAATTGATTACGTTTATTAAATGTGATACTGATTTTAGATGTATTACTTAAAGTACAAAGATAAAGAAAAGAACAAAAGAAGACATAAATAAAAAAGCCCTGTTAAGATTAACAGGGCTTCGTATTTGCCTAAAAATCATTATTGTATGATTAGTTTTTGCTGGACATTCAATTCCCTGACGCGCAAAATGTAAGTTCCTTTTGATTGTCCGGAAATATCAATCAGGGTTTCTGACGTCCCGGCTCCTACGGGAACCACATTTTTGTATACAAGTTTACCTGCCATATTGAATATTTCCACATTCAGGGACATATCTTTTTCCTGGCTCCATTGGATATAGAACCTTCCATCGGACGGATTCGGATATAGCTTGAGTTCATTGGCATCCTTATTCCTGATACCGGTTTTTATATCTACTTCATCCATCGTTCCCAATGAACAATCATTTTTATCCCATATCTCTATTCCATACCTTGCAGGTAATAAGTTACCGAATGTATTCGGACTTGTGGTAAGTATATCCGCAACCAGTTCACTATTTGACTTTAACACAAATTTGTATTTATCACCATCGAACGGGGTGCCTCCGGATACTTTTACAGTCAATGCTCCATCAGCAACAGTCTGTCCGCTGGCTGATTTCATATCAACAGAAACATCGATCTGATCCGGCCTGGTAATCAGGACTGTAGGTGTGGTGACCGTACAGCCATTGGTATCTACAACGGCTACATAATAGGAACCGGCCTCCAGATTATTGAATACGGCACTTGTTTCTTCCTTGAAAAGCGTACCACCTTTATACAGGCTGAAGCTTTTCATCTCGGCAGCGTGGGAAGATGAAGCGTTGACAATAAGCATGGATTTGTCTTTAAAGCATTTGATTTCCGTAGCTACAGCTCCGGCCGTTAATGAATTCTTTTCTACGTCAACATTCTTCGGATCGATCATACATCCGTTTTTATCTTTTACATTGATGGTGTATTGATCGGCTGTTAATCCGGAGAATTTATAGGTCGAAGCGTATTGTGATTCCGAATAACTTCCTCCGGAAGAGAAACTGTAAGGAGCAATACCTCCGGTAACGGTGATCTGTATGGTTCCGTCCGGAGCTTTACAGCTTTCAGGTTTAATTTTCAGATCACCTGAAACCAATAATTTTTCCGGTTGATTGATCACAATGGGAGACATTTCCTTTAGGCAATTGTAATCATCCCTGACGGAAAGCTTATAGCTTTTGGCTTTCAGTCCTGCAAATATGGGACTAGTTCCGTTATCGATAGGACTGGTTCCGTCAATATTACTTAAGGTATATTTATAGGTGGACGATATAGTGCCCCCTATTACTTCTGTAACATTGATACTTCCGTTGGATTCATCAAAGCAAACCACATCCGTAGGTGTTACAGTTTTTATTTCGATATCTGCAGGTTGAGTGATCTCTAATGCACCTGAATTAGCTGTACATTGATTGTTGTCTTCAACAGTGACAGAGTAAAATCCGGGTACTAAGCCTTCAAAAGTGCCTGATGCCTGTGTATGTGTAACCGAACTGTATGTTAAGGAATATTGATAAGGATTCTGTGCATCGGCTTTTCCTCCTTTAGCCGCTACGATCACTTTACCTGTAAGGTTTCCGTAGCATTTGATGTCTTCTTTGGTACGTGTTTCAAATTCAAGCACATCAGGTTCTCCGATCGTTACATTGCTTAAGGGAGAAGGTGTACATTTGGTCACGTCATCTTTGATGGATATAGCATAGGTTCCTTTGATCAGGCCTTCCATTTTATAAGGATTGGTTCCTGTGGCTGTATGGATAGCGCTTGAGGCTGTGTTGGTTGCAGTGACTGTATAATTCCCTGAACCTCCTGATACGGAAGCAATGGATATTTCTCCGGTACCTTCCCCATTACAAAGTACATCCTTCGGAGTTACGGAACCTGTCAAAATTTCGGGGAACAGGATCAATTCGATAGGCTCGGGATAATCGTATACACAACCGTTGGCCTGTTCCATAACCTTGGCCTGATATGTGCCTGCCGGTAGGTTATTGAATCTCCCGGTAATATTTTGTGGAGGATTATTACCTCCGGTAAGCGTATAAGTATATCTTCCGGCAGTACCTCCGGTTAAGTTAAAATGAATGTAACCGCTGTTGGTAGTACCATAACATAAGCTTGAGGAATCAGCTACAGATAACCCGAATTCAGTACCTACATTGGGGACAACTATTTCATAAGGATAGGCGTAAGCGCATGTCTGCATCCCATTGACATTATCGGTCAGTTCGAGTTTATAGGTGCCTGCCAACAGGCCGGAAATCTGTATCCTGTCGGAGAAATTACCATTCTTTATGGGCGTATAACCGTCATCCTCATTTTTAATGAATAATTCGTAATCCAAAGAGGTGCCGTCTCCATAAGCCGCAATAGTTATTTTTCCGGATGCTTCTCCGTAACACAATGCTCCGGATGTTTTTACGGATTGAACCACAATCGGGTCGGGTTGTTCGATGGTAATGGTATCTGATAACATGCATGTACTACCTATCTCACCGGCCAAGACCGCGTAGGTACCGGCAGACGCCCTGTCATCAAAAATAAAATCTTCATTTGTCCCCTGACCATCTCCTAAAGATTTACGTTGAACTGTAGCCCCAGTCACAGCGTCAACTAAAGAGAACCACTCTCCTTTTTCAGGATCACTAACATTGACCTTTACCACTCCTTGATCACCGGAAGGGATTATGTTGGCAGGGTTACAAGTATAATCGCCAGCAGAGACAGTTATAGTGGCTCCTGTTTCAATAGGTGAAATAGAAATGATATAACTTGTTTCACAGGTTGCATCCTCTTTAAACCTTACTTTGATAGTATATTGTCCTACAGGACAATTAACAAACATAGCCGTATCAATAGGGCCGTCTCTCCAATCCCTGAAATATATTTGACTTTGATTTGAAGGAATTATTCCCCTGGCATAATATTCCAAATCTTTTCTGGAAGGATTATTTATCGAGATTTCCATCGCTCCGGTTTCTCCTGAGTTACAAGTCAATGTGGGAGTGGTGATCTTTTTAAAAGACAATGATTGAGGCGCTTCTATCGTGAAAGATAGATCTTTGCTGCAATAACCGTCATTATATAATACAGTAGTAGTATATTTACCCGTATCCAAACTGGCAAAATGATTGGTGGTTTGATTGGCTACTTCGCCAAAACCATCTTTCATCAATATATAAGATGATGGGATAATACCTCCTTTCACATCTATTTTGATCTCACCATTTTTAGCCAGTGCGTTACATCCTGAAACATGCTTGAAATCAAATGTATCTATAGCAATAATAGGGCAAGCTTTAGCAAGATATGTATCAATACCTTGGTTGGTATAAGTATCATCTCCAATAGTGATACCTGAATTGAACCCCCCTATTATTTTAAATCCTTTTGCTGAAAAGACAATCCCCTTTGTGTCAGATGCACCTGATATCCCGGGAACTGCACCTACCGCATTGAAAGACTTATCTTCATCATCCATCATATATGAAGCCACAAACATACCTGCTGTTACCACATCTTTATTAAAAGTAACTGTTCCATTAATTTTCCCGGTAATATATAATACATCGTTTTGCAGTTCCAAACCATATAGATTATTATCCCCGGTTGATGAAATGGATGTTCCATAAATGGAATTATTATCAATAGAATTTGCCAAAGGATTAGTTGAAATGATATAAATATCCTTAGATCCTGAAGTATGGTTTAATCCTAAAGATTTGCCGGCAAAGGCCAGATCCCCATTTTCAAATAACCCAGCCATGAACAAAACACCTTTCGAATCCATTTTTATGGATTTTACTGAGGTCGGACTTGAACTTGAACTGATCTCCGCCCACTGATATTTTCCGTTTGTATCTAATGAGATTAGTTGGATGTAGTTTACAGTAGATGGAGATTGTATTTCATAACTTGTCTCAGTTGCATCTTTAATATTGATATTCCCTTTTCCGGTATTTACAACATAATAATTATCATCTGTTGCTACCACGTTACTGACCAATGAAGAATTACTAAAACTGGTATGCCATAAATAATTTCCGTTTGTGTCATATTTGGCAAGAAATCCCACCGCTCCAGTTAAAACAGTATTATCAAAAGGCGGGAATCCGGCATCTCCGAAGATAAGAGTTCCACTGACCAGTATATTACCTGAATTATCTGTAGACAATCCGGTAAGAAGCAGCATTCCGGTTCCACCTACGATGTGAAAAGCCTGCAACGCTGTACCGGTTTGTTTATCATATTTTGCTAAAAAAATATCTGTATTACCCAACGATACCAAAGTATCTTTTCCGATAATACAGGAATCGCTAAAACATCCGGCAACAAACAGAGCTTCGTCGGTTAAGGTGAGATTTGATACGTAATCGGTTTGCTTAGAGCCGATAGTTGTATGCCAGAGTTCTTCATTATTATCATCATATTTTATGACGAAAATATCAGCTGCTCCTTTAGATACAACTGTTTCTGTTAAAAACTTTATTTCTTGGGTGAAATTTCCTGACACATAGGTATTTTGAAGTTCATCAGCTATAATAGCTTCTGAAATTTCATTTCCTGCACCGGAAATATGAACACTTCCCATCCATTGTTGAGAAAACAAGGAATGGGAGATAAAAAGTGAACAATAAATTAATAGTAAATATTTTTTCATGTTTTTAAGATATCAAGACTCTGCTCCAAAATCATAACCTTCAGCTTCACTCCAAGTAGGAGTTGTACCCCCATGAGTTTTCCTTTGATCCAAAACTTCCAACATAGGCCTTACCCATGTCTTTCTTTGTTCAATTTTTATATCTTTATTATCCATCTTATTTTTAATTTTCTGATCCATAACCACTCGCAAAGATAATAGATTATTTATTAATATGTATTATACGTTTATGTCAATAAAAAGTTATAAAAAATGTAAATATTTATTGCTTTCAGGAGGATAATGATGAGATAAATAAATGAATACTTGAACAGGTAGGCGTGTTTTAAATTAATAGGTGCGCTTTAGAGTTGAATATTTTTTATGTAAACTAAATCTAGATAATGCAAAAAGAATTGCTTTTGGGCAACTCTTTTTGCATTATAAATATGTAATGTGATCAATAAATATATTCCATCTTATCGGCTGCTTCCGAGACATTTTTAATTGGGATCAGGGTAAAACTCCAGGTATAATCCTGATTGGCAGGGATCATGTATTCCCCAAAAGGGCGTGCCCCCCAGCTGTTGTATCCGGCGACTCCCTGCTGTTTCATATCTACACATACTTCCACAAAATTACGAGGATGGATGTCATTGATATGCGTCATCTTCCTCAGTCTGTTTTTTGCTTTTTCAGGATTTTTATCGGCAATTTCTTCCGGTGTGAAATTAGACCACTGGTAATCATGTGTCGATTCCTCGGAATCAAAATCTTCGATAGAATTCCTTAGCGCATTGAATCCGACTGTTCTTTCGGCAGCGATCAATAATCCACGTCCTTTTTCGGTGAGTGCGATCCAGCGGGTATCAGTATGGTGTCCGTTTTCCTGCGGTCGGACATAGGGATAATACATTTTTCCGGCCGTGGTTTTGTATTCCCCGACAAGTGTTCCAGCATACCGGTCAACATAATTTTCTTCAGGTCCCCGGCCGAAATATTGAATATTTTCCATACTTACAGGTAAACGGAAACGTACACCGATCCTGGGAACTTCAAGGCCTTCGGATGCTTTACGTGCCGCGGATACGTCAGGGCTGAATGTTGCCGTGCGGGTAGCTTCGGAGACATCCGTTTTCTCAGCTTCCATAGCGGTTGAGGTAAAGTGCGCTTTTACATTCACTTCACCACCCGGATAGATCTTATAAGTAACAATGTAAAGATTTCCTGCTGCCAGCAGATAATTGGCCGTTATTACGGCCTGGTTTCCGGATTTTTCAATCTTTGCATCCACCACATTAAAGTCTTTGCTGGACTTTTTCCATATCTGTAGCCTTGCCGGAGCGCCGTTCCCATAATCATTATCAGTCGGACCCCTCCAGAAATTAGGCTGTATGCCGAAACCATCCGGGAAATATTCCTTGCCATCCACGTTATAGGAACTGACAACGCCCGTCTTTTTATCAAAAACGAATTGTACTTTAGAAGAAGTCGCAGTCAATGTGTTTCCAGCTTCGCTAACTTTCAACTCAGGTCCTTTGGCAGAAAAATGCTTCTTATCCGCATTGACGGGTAATTTGAATTGGTCGTATGCAATGATGTGTCCTTCAGGGATCAATGGTTCCGCAGTTTTAGCGGTTACTTCGAAATTGATGAAATATTCGGTTCCTGCTTTCGGTTTCAGGGATGATACGGGAATGGTCACTACCTGCGATGACTGAGGGGATAAGTCTAACGGTAAGACCGCTTCCTTTACTTTTTGTCCGTTGGCCATGATCCGGTATTTTACAGTATATTTAGAAAGGTTCGTAAAATAGAACCTGTTGGTGATCTTAATGCTTCCCTTCTGCAGGTCTTCTGCCTCAAATCCCACATTTTGGTGGGCATACTTCACCTCAGCCATTGCCGGATGAGGATTCCTGTCCGGATTAACCAGTCCGTTACAGAGGAAATTACCGTCACTGGGTGCGTTTACGCCAAAATCGCCGCCATAAGCCCAGTATCCGCCATCTTTATCCACCCAGATGCCCTGGTCTACCCAATCCCAGATATAACCACCACCCAGGTTCGGATATTTGTAGATGGCTTTCCATTGATCCCACAGATTCCCGTTTGAATTTCCCATAGCATGTGAATATTCAGAAGGAACTACCGGCCGGTCGCTACCGTCGGCGCCTGTTTTTTCCAGCCATGCCGCACTCGGGTATTGGGGCACATACATGTCTGAATTCCATTCCCATTGCGCCCTCTCATAGCAAACAGGACGTTCCATTTTTCCTTTTTCTTTTTCTTTTACCCATAAATAGGTCTGGTAGAAGTTATATCCGTTCCCAGCTTCATTTCCCAATGACCAGATCGCAACAGAAGGAAAATTTTTGCTTCTTTCATACATGTTGATGGTCCGGTCCATGTGTGCTTTTAGCCAGTCGGGATTATTTCCCAGTGTTCCACCTTTGCGGAGGTTATAATACATCCCGTGCGATTCAATATTGGCTTCATCATATACATATAAGCCATATTCGTCACATAATTCGTAGAAACGGCGTCCCTGCGGATAATGACACAGGCGAACAGTATTCAGGTTGTGTTGCTTCATTAATTCAAAATCTTTCCGCATGGTTTCTTCAGTGACATAATGACCGGTTTTCGGGTCATGTTCATGAATGTTCACCCCTTTCAGTTTAATGGGTTGTCCGTTCACCATAAATGCCCGGTAAGGCTCGCCTTTGGCATCTTTTTGCGCGACCTCTTTGATCTCGATCCTGCGGAATCCCACATGATAAGGGACTATTTCGACGATCTTTCCGTCTTTCTCAATACTTATCAGCATTTTGTAGAGTTGCGGATTTTCTGATGTCCAGGTGGAAACGTTTTTGATGGTTTCGGAAAAACCAATAGTCATTGAGCTTCGGGGAATCTGTTTCATATCCCGTGAACCGGACGCTACTACCGTCCCCTTACTGTCCATCAGTTCATAACTGGCTTTCAGTTGTGCAGTAGCAGATTGTGCGTTGTTCTCAATATCCATTTCCAACCGGAATATCCCATCCTTATAGGTATCATCCAGAGTCGATACTACCCTGAAATCTTTCAAAGCGGTTTTGGGTTGTGACCACAAGTAAACATCCCTTTCAATACCACTGATGCGCCAGAAATCCTGACATTCGAGATACGAACCCGTACTCCAGCGGAATATTTTCAGGGTCAACACATTTTTTCCCGCTTTTACATAGGGGTTGATATAATACTCTGCCGTAGTTTTGGAGTCTTCATTGTATCCTACTTCTTTGCCGTTGATGTATACATATACACCGGATTTCGCGCCGTCGATATTCAGATAGATATCCCTATCCATCCAATCATCGGGAATTTCAATATCCCTGCGGTAAACTCCCACAGGATTTTCTTCCGGCAGGATAGGCGGAACCGGATTGCGCGGCTTGAATTCATACCCATGGTTGGTATAGATGGCAACGCCATAACCCTGTACTTCCCAGTTGCCCGGAACTTTTATGTCTTTCCATGATGCTGTGGAAACAGAAGGATCTGTAATATTGTCCGGCAGATTTTTATAAGTATCTACAAAATAAAATTTCCAGGTACCGTTCAGTAACTGATAATACTTACTGTTCTCATATTTAAAGGTCAATGCGCTTTCCCGTGTGTCATAAGTCATAAATGCGCTGCGGGGATATCTTCTGTTTACTTCCACCACCTGGACATCCTGCCAGTAAGGAAGCGCTGAAACAGCAGCAGTGTTGGGATCTTTACTGTCTAATTCCACAATCTCTACATTCTGTCCGTAAAGAAAGGATGGTGCAGATACAGATATTACTGCAATGCAGCATAATAAAAATATTTTTTTCATCTGGGTATAATTTAATTTTTAAGATCAGATGGAATGTCCATACATAATTATTACGGTTGGTGCACCTTAGTGCATGGACATTTCATGAATGGGTATAATTGATGTT
>JAISOY010000005.1 GCA_031275285.1 Bacteroidales bacterium
TGACTCCCTTTCTGTATGATATCACCACCTACATTGATATTACTCCTCGATACCGCTTCATACACTTCCAGCGGCGACAGGTCGTAATGGTTCAGCTCCGTAGGGTCAACCTTGATCTCATAAATCTTTTCCTCCCCACCGAAGCTGGCAATAGTTGCTACACCGGGAACCGATAATAACTCGCGTTCCACTACCCATTCATTGATGGCAGCTACTTCACGGATAGGCAAATCGCTTCTCAAAACATACCGGTATATTTCCCCCGTCGCACCGGATGGGGGATCGATAGAGGGCGAGGCTCCGTCGGGAAGGTTCAGGTCCTGCATCCGGTTGGATGCATACTGTTGTGCATAAAAGTCATCGACGCCATCCTCAAAAAGTACGGTTACCACGGAAAGCCCGAATAAAGAAGTGGAACGGACATCTGTTTTTCGCGGAATAGTATTCATTACCCGCATTACTGGTAAAGTAACAAATTTTTCTACCTCTTCCGCACTTCTTCCCGGCCACTGTGTAATAATCCTTACCCGGGTATTGGTGACATCCGGATAAGCCTCAATGGGAGTATGTTTATAACAGATAATCCCGGCAATAAATAATAAAACGGTAAGGAACAATACTAAAACATGGTTGCGAAGCGCAAACGCAATAATATTTTCAACAAATTTATGCATGAGATTAAATTTCTTTAAGGGAAGAATAAATCAACAGTTGATTTTTTACCACAACATTTTCTCCGGGATCAACTCCTGAAAAGATATAAGACGTCTGCCGGTTATGTCCTTTTAAGGATACTTCCTTAAAGTTATACTTCCCCGAAACTTCCTGTACGACCACATAATGCTTATTGTTATCATAAATCAAAGCATCTGTAGGAACCGAGACATATACTTCCGGCGAAGTTCTTTTTACCCTGAGCATTACAGACATTTCCGGTTTGAATTTCAGATCAGGGTTAGGCATATTGATCCTCGCCTTTAATACTTTTTCCTCCGGATCGAACACCTGGGAAAGCGCATCGATTTTTCCTGTGAAAATCTCTCCAGGGTATGATAAAGAACTGATTTCTACCTCCATTCCTTCTTCAACAAAAGATAAATTGCTGGCATATACATTGGCCATGATCCAGACTGTGCCCAGGTCAGCTACGGTAAATAACGGTGTACTTTCCGGCGATACCGGGCTGCCGGCCGTAATGTTTTTTTCAACGATATAACCGTCCATGGGAGATTTGATAGCAAAAGTACCATCTCCTTTATCCTGGCCGTAAACAGACATATCCGCTTTTATCCGGTATAAGGATGCCTCTGACTGCTTCAGGCGGGCTTCAGCTTCCAGGTATTCTTTTTCAGACATCATATTATTCTCATATAAGGACCGGGCGCTTTCCAGTTCCCTTTTGGCAATTTTCACCTCATACTGAAAGGATATATATTCGGATTGCTGGGCACTCAGCTCATTGCTCCTGATCTCAGCAAGTGTCTGCCCCTTCTTTACCTTATTGCCCAATGAAAAATAAGTACGTTCGATCATACCTGACACCAATGGTGTATATGTAATGATCTTATCCGGATCATATTCCACTTTTCCCGTAAGTGTCAATTCCTCGTGAAGCGGACTCTTTACAACTTCCTGTATTTCCACAGACTGCACGAATGCCGGATGTACCTGGTGTTCTGTTTTTAACGTTTCGTTCACGGAACGGTTACAACAGGTCAGGAAAAGAATGCTAAGGCCGAGTATGATTATTTTATGAAATTTCATCGTGATTATAGAGTTTGAAAGTTTATAAAGTCTGAAAGTTTGAAAGTTTATAAAGTGAGATGCATTCTCAATTCTCAATTCTCAATTCTCAATTTTTAATTCTTAATTTTTAATTCTCAATTCTCAATTCCTTCCCGGTGTAATACTGAAGTTCTTCGAAACATATATTCATTTTTTTCCTGGCGGTCAGGAGGGTTTGCTTGTTGGCCTTATATACATCGAAAAAGTCCATGAATTCAACCATTCCGATATTTTTACTGCTCAGGTTATGGACATAAGCATCCATCATGGTTTCGTATTCAACCAGAAACTCATTTTCATGAATTTTCCGGTAAAAATTATATGACATTACATAATCATTGTATGAGGCCATTACTTCCTGAAAAGCCATATTTTGTTGCTGTTCGGCAAGATAACGGCTTTGTTCAAGTTGGATCCCGGCTGTTTTGATATTGCCCTGATTCCGGTTAAAAAAAGGTAATTCGACGTTTACTCCGAATCCTACGAAGTTTTTCCAGACTCCCCCATAGCGGTCGTAACTGGCAGCGATTTCCACATCAGGAATCCGGTGTGCTTTTTCATAAGCAAGGGATCTATTATGGTATTGCACCTGTAATTGGTACGACATTACATCAGGCCGGTGGATAGTGGAATCCAGTAACTGAACAATCGATATATTCTCCGGATCTAACCATACACCAGTCATGTCTTCTATCTCGATGTACACATTTGCCTCGGCATGTAACAAAATTTTGAGCATTTTCTGCATTTCATTGATCTCCGTCTGTGTCTCGTTGGTCTCACTTTGTAATTCCAATAAAGACGCCTGTAACCTCAATACTTCATTTTTTGAAATATTACCGGATGACATTTGTGCTTTATGAGAAACGATCAATCGTTCCAACACTTCTTCCTGTCTGTTGAGTACATTAAGGTAAGATTGCAGGTAGATCATTTCATGAATATTTTTCCGTAGTTCTACTTTGAGTCCCCTTAATACATCTTCAAAATCCTGCAGGGCAATTTCTTTAGCCAACTTTTCCCGATGTACCAGTTTTCTTCTTTTTCCTACCGTCCGGATCAGCTGGCTCAGTTCAACACTAAATTCGGTATTCTTACCGAAAGAACCGAATAAAGGCGGAATAACGTCATCCACTCCTTCACGCTGTGAGTCGGTACTCCATAAATTCACCTGTGATAATGAAAGAACGGGATTATTCCATAACCTGGCCTGTATAACGGCCGCATCCGCAATATCCACATTTAATCGTTCTGCAATGAGCTGCAGGTTCTGCGCCAGAAATAAAGCCTCGATCTGCTCCGGTCCGGCTTTTATTATTTTACGCTCCTGAGCCTGTATAGATAACAGTTGGAACATACCGACCATTATCAGGAAACACTTTTTCATGATCATACTTATTGATGCGACAAAAGTATGCTTCCTACATTAGACCGGATTTTAAACAGGATTACATCTTCTTTGGAAGTAGATTAGAAACGGATTAGAAAAAAATCTGTTATAGAAATGAATTTTATAACCATTCAAATCTAAATAATGAACAATTACACGAGTGGCCTGTTATAAAAAATTGGTACCCTTATTATCAATTTTAATTCATTCATATGGAAACAACTCGTACTAATAATCCCGTCTGGAGAACGATTCAATCAAAAATGAAACTGACAGACGACCTGTTGTCCCTGAATAAAATCGTATATAACTTATGGTGGGTATGGAGTAAGGATGCCCATGACCTATTCTTTGATCTGGAAGCTGACCTGTGGCAGGAATGTGACTATAATCCTATCATTTTTTTACAGAAGCTATCTTTTGAGCGGATCCAGCAGATAGTGAACAATAAATCCCTGATGAGGAAAGTGAAAAACGTTTCCTCTCTTTTCGAAGACTACATGTCAAAAGAATATGATCCGTCCAAACCTTCGGTAGCTTATTTCAGTATGGAATACGGACTGACCCATATATTGAAGAATTATTCGGGTGGTCTTGGTATCCTTGCCGGAGATTACCTTAAAGAAGCAAGCGACAGTCGTGTCGATATGACTGCAGTGGGCTTGTTGTATCGTTATGGTTATTTCACACAGGACATTTCTCCGGACGGACATCAGGTAACCATATACGAATTCCAGAATTTCAATGAACTACCTGTCAGGCAAGTGCTGGAAGAAGACGGAAGACCGATGATCCTTGCCGTTCCGTATCCGGAAAGGGATGTATATGCATTTGTATGGAGCATTGATGTAGGAAGGATAAAATTATATTTCCTTGATACCGATAATGAAATGAACAGTGAATATGACCGGCCGATTACTCATCAGCTGTATGGAGGTGACTGGGAAAACAGAATAAAACAGGAATACCTGCTTGGTATCGGAGGTATATTACTCCTTGATAAACTGGGTATAAAGAAAGACATTTATCATTGTAACGAGGGACATGCAGCCTTTATCAATGTCCAACGACTCCTGCACTTTATCGAGAACGAACATCTTACTTTCAACCAGGCACTTGAGATGGTAAGAGCATCGGCATTATATACCGTTCATACGCCTGTTCCGGCCGGCCATGATTATTTTGAAGAATGGTTATTGGGTAAATATATGGGAAGTTTCCCTGCCCGGTTAGGCATATCATGGCAGCAATTCATGGATATGGGAAGGGAACACCCCGGAAGTGACGAAAAATTCAGTATGAGCGTTTTTGCTCTTAATACCTGCCTGTCTGCCAATGGCGTCAGCTTTTTGCATGGAAAAGTATCCCGTGTTATGTTTCAACCGGTATGGCCGGGGTATTTTGCAGAAGAATTACATGTCGGTTACGTCACTAACGGTGTCCACATGCCGTCCTGGGCAGCCGGCCAGATGAAAGCGCTGTATGAAGAAAACTTCAATGATCAATTTTATGAAGATATGTCGAACCCCAAGATATGGTCGGGAATATATCAGGTGTCCGATGAAAAATTATGGGAAGTAAGGTTGCAGTTAAAAAAGCGTTTCCTGGAGTATGTAGCCAACCAAATGAAGAAAGAGTTCCTGAAGACCCCGTTGCCCCCATCACAGATCTTTTCGATGATAGAAAAGTTCAATCCGAATGCACTGCTTGTCGGTTTTGCCCGCCGGTTTGCCACCTACAAACGGGCACACCTTTTGTTTTCAGATCTGGAACGCCTGTCAAAACTTGTGAACAACGAAAAACATCCCATACATTTCATTTTTGCAGGTAAAGCTCATCCAAACGACAATGCCGGACAAGACATTATAAAAAGAGTGGTGGATATATCCCACATGCCGGAGTTTTCAGGAAAGATCATTTTCCTTGAAAATTACGACATTCTTCTGGCGGAAAGACTAATATCGGGAGTGGATATCTGGCTGAATACACCTACACGACCACTGGAAGCGTCCGGAACATCCGGGGAAAAAGCCCTGATGAACGGTGTGCTCAACTTTTCGGTTTTAGACGGATGGTGGTATGAAGGTTACAGGGAAGACGCCGGATGGTGCCTATCCGACCAGCAGATATATCCTAATACAGCCTATCAGGATGAGATAGACGCGACTGCGATCTTCTATATATTCGAACATGTTATATTACCCTTGTATTATGCCAAAAATTCCAAAGGCTATTCCCCGGAATGGATCCGATACATAAAAAATTCCATCGCACATGTTGCACCCAGATTTACCACGAAGCGTATGATCGATGATTATATTGAGAGATTTTACCATCCTCTGCAGAGCCGGAGCAAAATTCTTGAAAAGGAAAACTATTCGAAAGCCAGAGAATTATCTTCCTGGAAAGAAAATACGCTGGCCAATTGGGAACAAATCAATGTGGATTCCATAAGTGTAAAAAAAACAGATGGGTCTGAAATTTCCGGCGATCTGTTATTTCTGGAAGGAGACACGATTATTATTAATATAATACTGGATAAGAGAGAAATGGAGGGGGATCTGGGAATTGATTTTGTACTGACCCAATATGATATAGACAAGCAAATTTATCAATTTGTTTTTTCAAAAGAAATTCCCAGGGTAAAAAAAGCAGGAACAAAACTGTATTTCAAACTGGAACATACCATGAAAGAATCGGGAACTTTCAATTATTCATACCGTATGTTCCCAAAACATAAGGATATGTCGCACCGCATGGATTTCGCACTTACCCGATGGATATAACAGGAAATCCCGGTTAAAATATACTATTGGAAAAATTCATCAATTCGGCTTCTCAATAAGGGTGCAAGGTAAAAATTGCACTCTTTTTCTTTTGTATTTTCCCATCAATAATAAATTTGAATATTAAACAAAATAATTAAAAATGGAAAACCCAGGCGATAGCCGGTCTCGTGAGCGTTAGCCAGTAATTGAGAATGGAAAATAACTTTTTAAACATTCTGACTTTATGAACTTTTTAACTTTCCGACTTTATAAACATTCCAACTTTTCTACTTATAATCTTAAATCTTGAACTTTGAATCTTTAACTTTGATTTAAACTACAAATATTCCGTATGGTATTTTACCCGTTGAAAACCACCATTCACCTATTATGAATATATCTATGTCTTAAAATGGATTAATTTCGGTCTGTTCATGTATCAACATAAAACATTTTCACATGAAATGGATTTTTTTATCCCTGGTCTTTATCCATCTTACCCACATGTTCAATAAAAATACCGGTAAAATAGGTTTTGACGGATACAGTGTTAATTCCGAAGAAGCACCTGTCTTAAAATCAGACACAACACTAATTGTGGAACACCTGAGCAGGATCACAAAAGCAGATGGGTTCCGGAATTACCAAAATCCGGAACTGTTGAATCGGACAGCCGAATATATCCTCTCCGTTTTCCGAAAATATGCCGATACTACATGGTTCCAGACATATACGGTCAACGGGATAACGTACAAAAATGTAATTTGCCGGTTTGGAACTCAACAGCAACCGCTCATTGTCGTAGGGGCGCATTACGATGTCTGTGGAGATCAGGAAGGGGCTGACGATAACGGCAGCGGTGTCGTGGCGTTACTCGAACTGGCACGCATGATGAAAGGTCAATCATTGGATCATCCTGTCGAACTGGTTGCCTATTCATTGGAAGAACCGCCTTATTTCAGGACCCCTTATATGGGAAGCTATGTCCATGCACAATCGTTAAAAGAAAGCGGCATATCTGTGTACGGGATGCTTGCCATTGAAATGATCGGTTTTTTCAGTGAAGAAAGAGGTTCGCAAAGCTATCCGGTAAAACCCATGAAAGTAGCTTACGGCAGAACCGGTGATTTTATCCTGTTGGCGAAAAGAACCGATCATGGTGCATTCGTAAAACGTTTTTCTTCTGCTTTCAATCAGCTTTCCGAAGTCCGGACGAACAATATTAAGGCTCCGGCAAAGCTACCCGGAATTGATTTTTCCGATCACCTCAACTACTGGAGCCTGGATTACGATGCCCTGATGGTCACCAATACGGCATTTTACCGGAACAAAAATTACCATCGTCCTTCTGATACCATGGAAACACTGGATATATCAAGAATGTCCCTGGTCATTGACGCCATCTATCAGAGTTTATTGAAAGTAGCTGAAAAAGAGAACAAAAAGAATTTAAAATTCAGGAACAAACCTGCCTGAAATTCAGGAATCCGATCAGAAAGTAGGATCAGTTTTATTCAAATATTGACTGTATTTATTGTATTTTTACCTTTTAAAAACAACCATATCATGAAAGCAATTACTCTGTATACAATCGCTTTATCATCTGTTATATTATTAAAAACAAACGCCATGGATAATAAAAATGTGAGATCGAAAATAGAAGAAGTTACTGTCTTTTTTCAGGGGGCTGAGTTGGTTCATTCGGCAAAAGCGGCTTTGGTAAAAGGAAACAATGAATTATGGATCGACGGCTTAAGTCCGAATATCGACCGTAATAGTGTTAAAATCAAAACGACCAAAGGAGTGGTTATTTCTTCGTTCGAATTTTCGGTAGACTATTTATCCAAAGCAATACTAAGTCCCCAGGCCCAGAAATTACAGGATGAGATCAAAGAGCAACAAAAACAGCTGGAACAGGTGATGACAGAGATAAAAATCAATAACAACCTCCTTTCTATCCTGCAAAAAAGCATCGATAAAAAAGCATCGGGATCAGAAGCAGGATTAAGCATTGATGAACTGATCAAAACCATGGATTATTATAAATCCAAAGCCAACGAATTAGAAAAAACACTTGGCACTGACCGTGAAAAAGAACAGCAGATCAGAAAAAATATCCAGACTTTGTCGGCACGTTTTGAGCAGGAATCACTGAAAAACAACAAGACTTCAGGTATATTAAAACTGAGCCTCTCCTCCCCCGTTGACGGGAATTGTGATTTCACCATCAGTTATTACACATCTTCGGCAGGCTGGATCCCTTATTATGATATCAATGTGACGTCAACGGACGCCCCTATCAAGATCACTTCCAAAGCCAAAGTCCGCCAGGTAACAGGAATAGACTGGGAGCAGGTAAAGATCACCCTGTCAACTGCAGTTCCCAGCGGAGGAAAGATAGCTCCTCTGTTCCATACCTGGTTCTTGCAATATGTCCAACCGGCTCCTGCCTATGGGGTTAAAGACCAGAAAATGTCCAGAATGATGCAGAATGCTTATTCCTATGCACCCAGAAAAATGGCGGAATCCATGGAAGTAGAAGAATCAATAGCATTACCTGCCGAACCGGCACAGGCCAACCCGCTTTATGTGGTGGATGGCGTGCCCGTTGATATCAGCTATTTTGAATCCCTTGACCAGTCTATGATCAGGGATATCCATCAACTGGATGCATCTTCCGCTGTGAATACCTATGGTACGGCTGCTTCCGGCGGAGCCATAGTAGTTACCCTGAAAAACAGCATGGACGATTATGTGACGCAATCGGAAAACCAATTGAATATCTCATTCAATATCGATATCCCGTATTCTATCCCCGGAAACGGCAAAGAACAGAGTATTGATCTCAAGAACCAGGAAATTCCGGCCACCTTTAAGTATTACTGTACTCCGAAACTCGATACCGAAACATACCTGCTGGCTGAAATTGCCGACTGGCAAAAACTGAACCTGTTGAACGGAAATGCCAATGTCACTTACGACGGGACTTATGTCGGCGAGACATATATTGATGCTTCGTCTACCCATCAGAACCTTTCGCTTACCTTAGGAACAGATAAACGGGTATCTGTAAAACGCGAAAAAATGAAAGAATTCAGCAGCACCGGATTTCTGGGTAATGAAGTAAAACAGGAATTTGCTTATCAGCTGACGGTACGGAACAACCAGAACAAAGCAATTAAGATGGTGTTAAAGGACCAGTATCCGATCTCTACATATAAAGAGGTGACGGTTGAACTGTCCAAAGACACGACTCACCCCTCCTTCAACAAAGAAGATGTGGGTGTGGTTACCTGGGAATATGATATGCAACCGGGAGAAACACAGACATTCAAATTGGTTTATCATGTGAAGTATCCGAAAAACAAAACACTGAATTTGTAAATCGAAAATATCTATTATAATGTCGGTTTGACTGTAAAAAGCCAACCATTTATAAAAACACCCCAAAAGTTTGTGTCCAACTTTTGGGGTGTTTTTATGAAATATATTTATTTTTTATGTTTCACCAGCATGATCACCGGATTCGATTCTTCTTCCAATCCCTCGGCTACTTCTTTCAGTTTACCTTTCAAATGTCCATTTTCAAGGGATTCCAAAAGGTCGTCAGCATTTATACTTTGCCATGATTCGATTTCATGACTCACAGGTCTTAAACGGCTCATGTATATTTCTTTTTTATTTGAATAATCACCATTGTAAGCAATATATCCCGAAAAAGCTTTTTCCTGCCTGTCGTACATAAAATAAGTTTTCGGAAATCCTTTCCGTGAATCAAAATTATATTCATTTTTAATGGTTTCCATAAAGTAATAACGGTCGGAAAATAACCTCAACATAAGGAAAACTTCCGGATCTAAGGATTCTATGGGCGGAGTTCTTACGATAAACGGACGCAGGTTTTGATCCGGTAAAAGGGAATACACTGTATCTGATGAAACTTCTGACAATATCCAATTGCCATTATACGGAATTATTGAACGACAGGGACCGGGACTCACAGAATAAGTCATGCCACTTGCTGCATCTTCCCTGATCGCAACCGCTGCCTTTTTCTCTTTAAACGGAATTTTAATTTCTTTGATAATACTCCCGTCCTGTTTGGATACAAGAACAAACGGTATTTCTTTATTGTATTCATCATAGCAGATCAGATGATCTTTATCATAATTGAATATATCAGTATAAAATTGTGACCCGTTACCTTCCTTGTGTTTAAAACTTCTCTTGAAATTACCTTCCAGATCATATACCATAATCTTTTTGGGTGCATGGTCGTTAACAAACATCTCATTGTTTTCCTCATCTAAGGTAATTCCTAAAGCATAGTTATATTCTTCAGGGCCTTTTCCCATACGGTTGATCTTTCTCAGGGCTTTTCCGGTTCTATCATACACAAAAATATCCCCATCGCTTTTATAATTCTTTACCAGTATGGTATGCTTACCAATATCCTGTACGAAACCTTCACAAAGAAATTCATTATTTGTTTCCAGCGGAATATATTCCACATCCATAAAATCCTGAAGGATCAGTTCTTTTTTGGGATAACTTGCCATAACATCGACGGTGATCAATGCATCGTCCGGATTACCCGATTGCTTATTTCCACCACAGGCTGCCAGCATAAACAGAAAAATTACAGCAATAAGATTCAATTTTTTCATGATAAAACGTTTAGGTGATCATAAAAGGGACTATTTGTGATCTAAATAAAGTTATTTTATTCGACGATACAAAATTTTCGGA
>JAISOY010000006.1 GCA_031275285.1 Bacteroidales bacterium
GCTACCCAATCGGATGTACGCCAGTCGGTATATTTTTTCAATCCTGTTTCCGCATTGCGGTAGTACTCTCTGCATCGTTGCAGCGAATCCGGAATCATTTTCGGGCAGTCTCGCCAAAAACAATCCAGATGGTATTGGGGGATGATATAGGAAGAATCTTTTACGTTGGATAGTAACGTGAAGGCCTCGGAATAAAGTCTGAAAATATTTACATACCACCAGCTTTTCAATACTGCATTTTCTTCTGAAAAATCCAACTGCTCGCCCAATGCAATCAATCGGTCGGTAACCCGGAATAAAGAGTCCAATCGCCTGAACAAACCGGTGGTGTGCATAACCGATTCTTCGTTTTGGCGGTAATAATAAAAATCAATGCCGGAAATTACCATCTTTGAAGCCTGATAAAGAACGACAGGAGTCCATAATTCGTCTTCATGCATGATACCTTCTTCAAAACGGGCCTGTATTTTTTGCAAATAGTTTCTACGGCAGATATATTTGAATGGCATGGGCAGGTAAAAACGGGTTTTAACCAACCGGATGAGAGCTTCCTTCCCCGTAAGTGTATTATCCGGAAAGTCTTTGGGAACATGCTTGAAGGGTCCATCCATACTTCCATCCTGATGGCATAACCATATATCCCCCATCACCACATCGGCATGATGTTCGGTCGCTTTTTGATACAATGCCGCTAATGAACCTTCTTTTACCCAGTCATCACCATCAAAAAAAGCAACGTATTCTCCTTGTGCTGCAACCAATCCCACATTACGAGCCGCCGAGGCTCCTCTGTTTTCCTGATGAATCACCTTGATGCGAGTATCTTTTTCCGCATATTCGTCGGCAATTGTTCCTGATCGGTCGGTCGAACCGTCGTTCACCAGAACGATCTCGATGCGAAGATTGCCCTGATGCAACAACGAGTCTATGCAAACAGGTAAATATTTTTCCGCATTATACACCGGAATAACGATCGACAGATCTGTATGATTGCATTTGTCCATATTGTATTGGAATTATGAATTTTCTTACAATAAATTTATGACCATCCCCAAATGAATTTTATTAGAGCCTTTAATCAGTACCTTATATCCTTGAAATGGATTTTCCGACAAATACCTGCCTAATGCTTCAACGTCAGGAAAACACGGATAGACAGAGTCGGTAGCCGAAAATTGATCTCCACAAAGAAGAACCTTCTCAAAACCATATTCATTAAGTTTCTCTATTATTTCAGCGTGTAGTTTCAAACTTTCTGCACCCAATCCAAGCATATCTCCTAAAATAACAGCCTTTGGCTTTGCCCCCAACGTAGAAAAGTTTGCCAAAGCAGCTTGCATACTGGTTGGATTTGCATTGAAGCAATCGATAATCAATTCGTTGCGTAGTGTTTTTTTCCACTGCGAACGGTGATTGGTAGGAACATAATCGCTAATAGCCCGGTTGATTTCCGTGGAAGGGACATCAAAATAAACTCCTATAGAAATTGCCGCTAATGCGTTCCATAGATTATAGTCTCCTGCTATATGGGTAGATACGGTGTGCCGCACTCCTGCATTTTCCCAATCGAAACAAAGACAAGGATCCGAACTTACTACTTGTCCGGATATAAAGGCATCTTTACTTTCACCATAAGAGATTTGCTCTAATCCTCCGGCAATAGTTTGAAGATACATATTTTCCTTATGGATAAATACCTTACCGCCCGATTGGCGCAGGTAATCATAAAGTTCACCTTTGGAACGGATTACTCCTTCAAATGAACCGAATCTGTCGAGATGTGCCAATCCTACATTGGTGATAATACCATAGTTCGGCCGGGCAACCCGGGCTGCTTCCCGTATCATTCCGGAACAACAGGCGCCCATCTCGATAACAGCCATTTCATGTTCGGGCTTCAGGCGCAACAACGTAAGCGACACGCCTAAAGAAGCGTTTTCGGAATCTGGTGTAAAAACCAGGTTATATTTGGTTGAAAGTACGGCGGCTGTCAGTTCTGTGGTCGTCGTCTTACCGCATGTTCCTGTAATGGCAATAACAGGTGTTTTTAGAATTTGGTGGTGATGGTTTGCCAATTGTTGCAAGGTTTGCAAGACATTGTCGACCAATATGTAGCGGTTGTCGGTTATTACTGTGGGATCATCTACGATAGCATAACGGCACCCTGCCTTTAATGCTTCTTCTGCAAATTTATTTCCATTTTTTGAATAGCTTTGTGTCGCAAAATAAAGAGAATCCGGCGTACACATCCGGCTGTTTATACAAATGTAAGGGTATTGTATAAAAAGCCGGTATAGATCAGAAACAGTCGTGTGTGTCACTCTCTGTTTTGAAAGCAAAGGAGGGTTATTTTTTATTAACCACGAACCCCAGAAATAATGAATGGCGGTGGCCTTTTGCAGTTTTCTTTCCAATAATTCTTCATCTGCTTTTCCATAGATATAATTTTGTACTTCATCTCTTGAAAAGGGAGATACTTGTTCAGCCGGGAGAATGTCTACAGTATCTTTATACGTATACTTTTCATAAAGGTTGGTTAGCATCTGTGAACCGGTTGTATTCAGCGCCTCCCTGTATTTATCTCCGGTATATGGAAAGGACGTGCTGTGCAAATGTGTAATAATATATTTGAAAAACGGATGACCGGGTGGTGTAATCATCAATGCATTATTAAAACAGACAGGTTTACCCAAAGAGCGATAGTGCTGTTCCGGTTCCATTGCAAAATAACATTTACTTTCGTCTGTTATATACTTGTCGAAAGGTTCCAGACATTCATAATCAAAATCTACATACATCCCTCCCATTTGGTAAAGGACCAGGTAACGGATTACATGCCAGCGTTGCACACTGTATGGATATCCGAAGTAGATATCAACTATTTCCGAAAAATAATCGTAGACAAAATCATCCAACCGGTTTTCTTCCCAAAACTCATACTTCCAGTCCGGATGATGTTCTTTCCACGTTTCACCTAACAGTTTATAAGAATCCCGCAAATATTCGGTACGTCCTTCCCAGATTTGGTGGATTATTTTGGGTATCATACGGATGAATATAAATGAATCATGTTTCGGCGAAATATTTCTGATGAATATTCCTTCAGATATTTTTTTCTTCCGTTTTCTCCCATCTCCCTTGCTTCTGCAGGATGTTGCATCAGATACAGTATCTTCTGCGCCAAAAACGATGTGTCTATTTCCACATTATCGGGCAATACGATGAGGGGTACTTTAAATCCGCAGGATTCATCCACTACCTCGTTTAGTCCCGATGTTGCCGTGGCTACAAGCGGCAATCCGTGCATCATCATCTCCACGGCTACATAGCCGAAAGGTTCGAACAACGAAGGCACAACACCAATATCTGCAATACGATACAATTCATACAATTCGTCTTTTTCTAATAATCCGGTAAAAGTTATTTTCGTGCAAATATTTTTTGCGTCCTGAAGGTAGGTGTCATAGCTCCCACTACCGGCGATTATCAAGCGAACTTCCGGATATTTTTCCACTATTGAACGAAACGCTTTAATTAGATAACTCAC
>JAISOY010000007.1 GCA_031275285.1 Bacteroidales bacterium
TGATCACCATGATCGTGGAAGCCCATCCGGCTACCACATGCCCCAGGCATGCCCGCCAGATGACATACGGGATATAAAGGAGGGATATCAAAGTGATGATACTTCCCAATACAATAGAAAAATGTAATGGCCGGACGCTAAAAGAGGTGATCCCTTGCAAAGCCAGTTTTATCATCTTTTTTTCGGAATATTTGGTGGTTCCGGAAAAGCGTTCTCCGGGAGTGTAGTCGATAGCATATTGCTTGAATCCCATCCACTTGATGATCCCCCGGAGAAAAAGGTCAGGTTCCCGGAACCGGGATAAGATATCGGCTACCGGACGACTGACCAGGCGGAAATCGGCAATACCGGATTCCATCTGTAGTCCCGACAGCCGACGCATCGACCGGTAAAACCACCGGGAAGTAGACCGCTTAAAGAAACCGGACTTCTGGTCTTCCTGTCGGCGGGTGTAGACAACATCGAACCCTTCTTCCCATTTTTTGATCATGGAAGGGATCAGTTCGGGAGGGTGTTGCAGGTCTGCATCCAGGGTAATGATACAATCTCCGGTAGACATGTCCATACCTGCTTTCAACGCATTCTGATGACCGAAATTACGGGAGAAGGAGATGTAATGGACCTGGTTGTTACCTTTGGCAGCATCTTGCAATATTTCCAGGGTATTGTCCGTGCTTCCGTCATCTACAAATACAATCTCGTAAATATATTCAGTGGTCAGTACTGTACCTAATGCTTCCAACATAGGACGAATATTACCTGATTCGTTACATGCCGGGATGACTATGGATATTTTCTTTGCTCTCATTAGCGTATGGTTTGAAAAAGTTGTGCTCTGTCCATCCTGTTTTTGTTATTAGGCAGAAGGATTGTGGACACCTTACCGGTGACCTGCTCCTTCTTCACCCAGCCATGATAACGGCTGTCCATCGAATTGTTCCGGTTATCACCCGGTACGAAATATGATTCCGGCAAGAAATGTATAGAGAAGCAATACATATAATTAAAAAATATCTTATGTCAGCTTAGATTATTTTAGCAGGAAGTGGAACACTTCCTGCTAATTATTATTATCATAATATACAAACCGGGCAATTTACCACAGTACTAACACTAGGACACGTAGGCACTTTTCTTTTTGCTTCTGCTCCCCCTACGTATACAGTGCATTCAGAAGATATAGGAGTAGTATGGATATCATATTTTTTTTCATCATCTTCAGATGACCCAGTTCCATTGCCACTGCCAGTACCTCCATTTCCTCTACTGGTAGATTGTGCCTGTACTTGTCCATGGAGATTATTTTTCAAAATACCATATTCAGATAGTGCATGCTGCAAATTCATGACCAATACAAAAACTGCCGTTATCACTCCTGCTAAAATTTTAAATTTCATTTTCTCGATTTTAGTAAATGTTTATTTTCACCTGGGTTTTCTCATAAGTAGAGCAGGTTTACTTGTTATCCTAACTTTAAAATAGATGAAGGATAATAAATAAAGTTAACGAATAACTTTAATCATAGGCTTTCTCAAATTAATTTTAATACACTTTATTTCCAAAAATCACATAAGGTAAATAATTTCAATAATTTGCACCTCTAGTTTGTAAACATCCCCACTTAAGGTTTAAATTTTTGTTTCAATTATGTCGAAATGTTTATTTTGTTCTTCAAATATAAAAACAAACTTCATAAAAACAAAATAATATAGGTCGTTTTAGATAAAAATAGATAAAAAAAACACCAAAAAATACGGATTACGAAAATATTTGTTCATTTCATCAGAAGTTTGATCGTTATATTTCAGTTTTTTTATTCTAATGAAAAAATATCTATTAGGTGTAGATGCAGGTGATAGCAAACCGGATTGTTGTAGTAGAAAGTATGTGCATATCGTAAAGATAGAAAAAAGGGGCTGTCTCAAAAGTCGGTTTATCTTCTGGAGAATCCAATATTTAAAATTAATATCGGATAGGTACCCGAAGAAATAAGCCTATAAAATACTTTTGAGACACCCTCTTCTCTAAAAAAAAATCGACTGTTAATGAGATTTAAACAGGTGCGAAACCGATTTCACCCATTCCCGGAAATGATTGTCTTCTATTTCTTTCAGAATAGCTCCCACATCACCGGGAGAACAAGTGATTCTTTGTACCTGTGCGCTTCTCAACGGTTCTTTCTTTTCGTACAAAACGGATAGTGCCAGTAATTTGGCATACTTTTCATCTGTGCTCATTTCTATATTGCTTAAAATTGATTTTCTAATAATTAAAACACACTCAATAAATACCTGGGACAATACAAACACACCTAGGCGTTTGTATTAAATTTTGATGGGTTATAAGGATCGCCGGATTGTGCCGGATAGCGATCCGGATAAGATCAAATGCGTAGTATGCGTTCCAATAAGTAGACAGGTATAGTAGACAACGGAAAGAAATCCTCCGTTGATTGTTTTAATGCATGTTGATAAAACTGGTTGAGTACGGATGAGTATAAGGCAAATGAATCAAACGGAAATCCATCCATATTCCGGTGGTTTCCGAAATCATATTTAATGGCGGAAGTATGATACATAAAATTGACCGACAGGTTTCCCGGCAAATCGATCAAAGCATGTGCGGGATGTCCGTTCTCAAAATCCTGAGTGCTAAATGAGAATGCTGAGAATGAGAAGCATACAAAAATGATCATCAGCCAATAACTGATGATCCGGTCTCTTTTAGAATATGTATTTTCCTGATGCATAAACAAATTACGATGCAAATATAAACTTATATCAACATCTGCTGACAAAACAAATAAATATTCTTTAATTCTTCTACAAATTCAGTACCAAAGTCATATAATTGATAATTGATAATTGAATATTTTAAGTTACTCAAATGATGAATTATCTAAAAAAAGTTGGGAATTAGAATTTTTACGTGGAGGTGCGGTAAGCATTGATCACGCCTTTTACCTTTTTCACCCGGTTGATCAATGTGTCCAGATAATTGGTGTCTTTGACCAAAACGGAAATGGTACCTCCGAATATGCCATCATTGGTTTGCAGGGAAATGGACCTGATCGGCGTATTCATTTCCTTGGATACAATGTCGGTCAACCGGTTGACGACCCCTATCTCATCATGTCCGGTGACCCATAAATCGGCCTGGTATAGTGAATCCTGTTCCGAATCCACCCACCGGGCGTCCAGGATACGGTATCCGAATTTCTCGGCCATCTGTTTGGCATTCGGACAATTTTCCCGGTGTATTTTTACCCCGTCATTGATGGTGACAAATGCAAAAATCCGATCGCCGTAAACTGGATTGCAACATTTGGCCAGTTTATAATCCCATCCACCCGTTTTTCCGTCAATGCTGATAAAATCCTTCCCACTATCTTTTCCCTGATGGGGGCGGGCTAGTTTTCCTACTGCCTGTTCGTCGATCTTTTCAGGTGTCTTTTGCTTTTCTTCCTTTTCCGATGCTGCAACAGCTTCCTTTATCGCCGAAAAATCAATTTTATCATCTACCGCCAACGCATAAACTTCGGTATAGGTTTTCACCTTGCATATTTTCTGCATGATTTTCAGCGCATGGTCATCCAGGGTCAGCTTCCAGTTCTTGAACCGGCGAGTCAGTATTTCACGGCCCTGTTCCGAAATTTTGCGTTCTTCGTCTTTCAGTACTGCCTTAATACGGTTTCTTGCTTTGGAGGTAACCACAGCAGATAACCAGTCAGTGCTTGGTTTCTGGTTCTTAAAAGTATTGATCTCTACTTTATCTCCATTTTGGAGCACATGCCGTATAGGTACATTTTTCCCGTTCACTTTTGCTCCTACACAAACAGAGCCTATATCGGAATGGATATCGAAAGCAAAGTCAAGTACGGTTGATCCGACCGGTAATTTTCGCAGGTCTCCTTTAGGCGTAAAGACGAAGATCTCCTTTGAATAAAGGTTCAGCTTCATATTGTCTAAACGCTCGGAATTTTCAGAATCGGGAGATTCAAGGCTTTCCCGTATCTGTTCCAGCAGCTTTTCCATCTGATCATCTGTCTGTCCGCCTTTATACTTCCAGTGGGCTGCGAGTCCTTTTTCGGCGATTTCGTCCATCCGTGCAGTACGTATCTGTACTTCTACCCAGCGCCCTTCAGGGCCGATCACCGTTGTATGCAGCGATTCATAGCCGTTCGATTTGGGCACTGAGATCCAGTCGCGCATCCGTAAAGGATTGGGTTGGTAAAGATCGGTGACTACCGAATAAACATGCCAGCAATCCGACTTTTCCTTGCCGGATGTTGAATTCAATATAATACGGATGGCAAACAGGTCATACACTTCTTCAAAGTCTACACGCTGTTTGACCATCTTATTGTAAATGGAATAAACCGATTTAAGCCTTGCTTTGATCGAAAAGTCAAATCCCTGCAGGCTCAGTTCATCATGGATGGGTTGGATGAATTCTTTGATGAAGCGGTTACGTCTGGTTGTCGTTTCAGCCAGTTTGCGTGTAATGTTCTGGTATGCTTCGGGTTGGATGTGCTTCAAAGACAGGTCTTCCATTTCCGACTTGATATTATACAGACCCAGCCTGTGAGCCAAGGGAGCGAACAAGTAAAAGGTGTCGGAGGCAAATGGATAACGCTCTTTTTCAGGGAACAGGTCCAGTATACGCATGATTTTCAGGCGTTCACCCAATTTGATCAATATTACATTGATATCGGTGACCATAGACAGTAACATATTGCGGAAATTTTCCGCCTGATGGACGGTGTCATTCACACTAATACCCGATATCCTTGCCAGTTCTTCCGTCATTGCAGCTACTTTTTCACCAAAAGTATCCCGGATCTGTTCCGGCCTGATCAAACCGGAAGGAACAAAATGGTACAACATGGATGCCAGTACCGAAGGTTTCCGTAGCCCTAATTCCTCCACTGTAATCAACGCCAGGTCCAGTACAAAATCAATGGCCTGTTGGCCATAAAGCTGATCATCCTTGCCTACACTCAGTATCAGATGGAAAGCTTTCCGGATGTCTTTCTGTCCATCCTGCAATACATTTTTCCCGGCACGGAGAAGCACCCTGTATTTACGCTCCGTTTCACGACTGACAAATATTTTATTTGTTTCTGTCTTCACCACCACCCCTTATTTATTGTTTATTGATTGTTGATTATTGTTTATTGATCCATCATTCGTCATTCTTTATATGTATGTGTTGTTTATTGATGTTCAACCAAACATGCTAACTCTCCGGAGTTAATTTTCAATCATCAATTTTCAATTTTCAATTATCAATTATCAATTATCAATTATCAATTATCAATTATATATGTCTATATGATTCAAACGGCAAGATACAATTTTTTCAAAAAACAGCAAAGATTATTCCGGAGGGTATCTCATTTGCTTGTGAATTGGTCTTTTGGAAAGATAACGATCGTATTAGTTTTCTGATGCTTCTGCTTTCCTTGTTTAATTTCCGTGAAACGTCCGTCAGTATTTGATTTTGCTTACATAAAATCGATTTATCTTTTGCATGAATATTGATGTAGGCATTTTAAAGCAATTAATTCTCCATTATACGTATGAATGACGGACAGGATACAGGCGTCCCTGTAAAAAAAAGAAACTGGTGTTTGGCCATAATAAAAAAGATTTTACTGGTCTTTGCAGGCCTTATTGTACTTACCGGGATTGTAATAAGTTTATTGTTATATACGGTTTTTACTCCCGAAAAAGTTACTCCGGTAGTATTGGGGCTTGTGAATAATTACCTGGATGCCCAGGTTGAATGTGAATCGGTGGAAATTACTTTTTTCAGCACTTTCCCCGATTTGGGGATACTTATGAAAAATGGAAAAATTATAAACAGGGATTCGGCCTTAAGGGCTACAGGTTTACCTCAGGATACACTGGTCTCTTTCCGCAGATGCCTGGTGTCATTCAATCCGGTTGCATTCCTGACAGACCGGAAAGTGATTATAAAAAAGCTTGAGATAGCAGGACCCCAGATCTATGCATTCGTCAATACGACAGGAAATGCAAACTGGAATATCCTTTCCCCGGATACAATTGTTATTGCTGATACCATCGTTGTAACGGACACCATCAAAGAACCTGTTTTTAACCTTTCCGAGATGAATATCAGTGACGTCCGTATCAAAGATGCATATATCATTTATGATGACAGGAAACAGGGGATATTTGCTGCCCTGGATAGCCTGGATCTGGGAATTGACGGAAATATGTCAAAGGACTCCACCGATCTGGACTTCAAATTTGGAATCAAATCCATCACTGCTGTATATGGTGGCCGGATTTTAACCAAAAGGCTCCCATTGAAATTCGATGCCCGCATGCATAGTAATGTACTTAAAAGCCGTGTGGAAATGCAGCAGGCATCCATCACCATCGGTACGCTCGCATTTAATGTAAAGGGTTTTATACAGGGAGATACAGCCACTCATCTGGCTTTTGTCGATATGGAACTCGGACTGGGAGCTTCTTCTTTATCCGAACTGCTCCTTATGATACCCGAACAATACAGTACTCTAGGTAAGAAAGTGGTTGCAACCGGAAAATTCGATTCCTACTGCCACATATACGGTCATTTAGGTAAAGAGAAGCTTCCCGGGATGAAGTTGTCATTACAGTTGGAGGAAGGCTCTCTGCGCAGTGCCAGACATCCCGAAAATCCCGGAATAAAAAAGATTGAACTGGGTGCGGATGCTGAAATAGATTTTACCGGGGAAAGACCGTCTTACGTCCGTATCGATAAGATCTTCCTGCAGAGTACTTCTTCGGTGATCAATTGCTCTGGCGATCTCCGGGATATTTTTACCAGACCTTATGTCCAGGCCCATATCGATGGGAATATAGATTTCAACCGTTTATCCCGAGATCTTGCATTGAGTGACAGCATGCAG
>JAISOY010000008.1 GCA_031275285.1 Bacteroidales bacterium
CACCAATCTTGTATCATTAGTATCCGGAACAACAGGAAAAACACGACTCCATATCCAACGCACTTTATTATCATCCGACAATATCCTGAACCGGCACGCCTGACTTTGCCGTTTGCCGGAAATTATATCCTTGATCAATGCGCTAAAACAATTGATATCTTCAGCATGTACGTTTGCCAATACCTGGGATAAACCCGATAATTCATTTATCTTAATATCAAATACCCTGAATGTTGAAGGATTGGCGTAAATGATATCCGGTCCATTCACCAGAATGATCGAATCATCAGTATTTTCTGACAATGAACGAAAACGTTCCTCGCTTTCCCTGAGTATCTTTTCATAGTATTTTTTATAGGAGACATCACTCACCGCAGCCATTTTCACCTTTTGTCCCCTATACATGCATGACCTTGAGCATATTTCAAATTCGTGGCGCACATTATCCTTCCCTACAAAGACTGCTTCATACACATCGGGAAGATCCTCTTTCAATCGTTTTGTTAAAATATCCCGCTGCTCCGGAGTCACAAACTGAAGCACACTATTCCCAATTACATCTTTCAGCAAATATTGAAGTTTATGTACCAAACGTTGGTTTACTTCCAAAATTTTACCAGTATCTTTCTCATAAATGATAATACCATCATAGGTTAAAGAAAGAATTTGCCTGAATCGATGCTCACCTTCTTCCATTTGTTGCTCCATCTGAGTATAATCGAGCAACTTTCCTTCAAGTTCTTTTATCTTATGCTGTAATCGGCTTATGTTGTCCGATTGTTGATTGTGTGTATTGCCGGGCATAAATACTATAAAGACTAGTTTTATTTCTCACGAAAATAAACGTTTTTTTGCGCAAAAAAAATTTATAATGCAATAAATACAAAAACCTGATTATATAATAAAATACATAAAATAATTATTGTGAAGATTCACAGAAGTTCCTTTCAACACGAATCATCCGGAATTATCTGAGTATTTCCATCCAATTATTTTTAACTTTTATCTATTGGGCTTTACTATCCGCATAATTCCCTTTACCAACTCAACGATCAATAAAGGAGCCAAAGACAAGCATATCACCCAGATCCATTGTGCCTGAGAAAGTGTCGCCAGATGAAAAATATCATGCAGGGCCGGAACCTCGAGCACTATAACCATCATAAGCCCTACCAGGGCAATAGCTCCTAATAAATATTTGTTTTTAAACATATTCCTGAAAGCCGAATGATTTACTGAACGGACATTAAAAATATGGGTTAGCTGGCTAAAGGCAAGTACGGCAAAAGTCATAGTCTGTGCCACTTCTACACTTGATTTCATACCTATCAGGAATGCCGTTAATGATAAAACGCCGACCATACAACCCTGCAAAAGAATCCTGATAACAAAACTCCGGTTCATGATATTTTTATGTGAATCGACCGGTTTCCGTTGCATGATATCTGGATCGGCCGGATCGACGCTCAGTGCCAATGCAGGCAAGCTATCTGTCACCAGATTGATCCAAAGGATATGAATAGGCAATAACGGTGTCGCCCAGTTAGCCATCACCGCAACAAACAATACCACGATCTCACCGATATTTGTAGAAAGTAAAAACTGTATGGCTTTGAGGATATTATCATAGATACGCCTGCCTTCTTCCACAGCCGTAACAATAGTCGCAAAATTATCATCAGCCAGGACAATATCGGCAGCTTCTTTAGATACATCAGTACCGACTATACCCATAGCAACCCCGATATCTGCAAGTTTAAGGGCCGGGGCATCATTCACGCCATCTCCTGTCATGGCCACAATCTCACCCTTACTTTGAAATGCCTTAACAATACGGACTTTATGTTCAGGCGACACCCGTGCATAAACAGCTATAGCTTCCACATTTTTTTCCAGTTCTTTATCTGACATTTTTTCCACATCAAGTCCCGTCAAAGCCTGGTCATCCGGTTCTTTAATCCCTAAGGCATCGGCAATTGCCACTGCTGTTATTTTATGGTCTCCCGTGATCATTACCGGTTTGATCCCGGCACTACGGCATTTATCTACGGCTACTTTCACCTCTTCACGAGGGGGGTCAATCATTCCCAGCATTCCTATAAAAACCAGTTCCTTTTCCAATGCAGAAGATTCGATCTTATCCGGCAAATTGTTAATCTCATTATAAGCCGCGGCCAATACACGCAAAGCTTCTCCGGCCATCACTTCATTCTCTTTCCGGATCTTCTCCTTATCCTGGTCGGTCAAAGAAACAATCCGGTTACTACCATCAAACATCCTGTTGCAACAGGCCAGGACTTCGTCTAATCCTCCTTTAGTATACACCAAAAGCTCCCCCTCGCTCTTGCGATGTACGGTGGTCATCATTTTCCGTTCCGAATCAAAAGGAATTTCAGCAATACGGGGCATCTGTTTCTCAAGATCATCTTTTGCTTGCCCGAACTTCATACCGACATCAAGTAAAGCTGTTTCAGTGGGATCTCCGGTGGTAGTCCAGGTTTTTCCTTCCCTGCTCATTTTAGCATCATTAGCCAGAATAAAAGCCTGTAACATCCATTCATATTTTTTATCCAACGATGAAGTACCCGGAGATACATCTATCGCATTATCGCCTGCATATAGCTTTACAACAGTCATTTTGTTCTGGGTAAGCGTCCCTGTTTTATCAGAACAGATCACACTGGTACTGCCTAAAGTCTCTACGGAAGGCAGTGTACGTACAATTGCGTGTTTTTTGACCAGTCTCTGAACCCCTACAGCCAGGACAATAGTAGAGACAGCCGGCAATCCCTCTGGTATAGCAGCAGCAGCCAGACTGACCGCAATCATGAACATTTCCAGCGGTTCTTTTCCATGAATCCATCCGACAATAAATATCAGCACACAAATAGCGATCGCAGCAATTCCGAGTACCTTTCCTAATTGATCCAACCTTTGCTGCATAGGAGTTTTGGTATCAGGAACAGATTGTATCATAGCTGCAATCTTCCCTACTTCTGTTTTTGTACCGGTGGCAATCACAATTCCTTTCCCCCGTCCATAAGTGACGGAACTGGATGAAAACCCAAGATTATCCCTGTCACCCAATGCCACCTCTTCCTGTTCAATCGGATAGACAAATTTCTCTTCAGGAACAGATTCTCCGGTAAGCGCTGCATCGGTCACTTTCAGGTTAACGGCCTCCACAAGACGTAAATCAGCCGGAATAGAGTCTCCTGTTTCAAGGACAACCAGATCACCTGGTACCAGTTCCCTTGATTCAATCACCTGTATCTGTCCATCCCGGATTACTTTACAATGGGGCGCACTCATTTTCTCCAGTGCTTCCAACGATTTTTCCGCTTTTGCTTCCTGGGCAACACCAATGCAGGCATTGAGGATGACAATAACTAAAATAATAACAGCATCGGCAAATCCTTCTCCGTTCAGATAGCCAACCACACCGGAAATAATAGCAGCCGCCAACAGAACGAGAATCATAAAACTCTTGAATTGTTCAACGAATTTCCGAAAAAGTGTTTTTCCCTTTTTTTTCTCAAACTCATTATAACCGTATTCTTCCACCCTTTTTTTAATCTCCCCGGAAGAAAGACCGGAAGTCAGCGATGTTTTCAGTTCTTTTTCCGTTTCTTCAACGGATAACCTGTAAAATTTGAGATCGGATGCCATGATATAATGATAATTTTATGGGTGTTAATTTCAATGCGTAAGTACTAAAATATTTCACGAAAATACGAACATTTTCTTATAAATATATTTTCTGCCGGAATAAATCAGGTACAATATTTGCTAATACAATACACATAAATATAAGAATCATAAACAATATGTCAAAATTACTTTTAGTCTGGCTATCATTGGTATTATTACAGCCCATATACGGACAATCCCGAAATAATAACCCGGTTTTCCAACAGACTCCCATATCCGGTAATATCCCGGATTTTTCAGCAATAGATGATCATGTACTCCAATTGAAAAGTAAAAAGAATATCTCCAACGAAGCATTAGTACAGGAAATCACCCAACTTTCAAAAACACCGACCGAAAAAGCACGTGCCATTTTTATGTGGATCGCCAATAATATTGCTTACGATACTAATTTTAAAATCCGGACAAAAGAAGATGCCATCAAGCAAAGAAAAGGCGTTTGTGAAGCCTATTCCGGATTATTTGAGGAATTTGCCCGTATAGCAGGGTTGGAAGCAATTTCTATTTCAGGTGACTCAAAACAATATTATTACAAAAAACCATCTGATCTGGACAGAGGTGGTCATGCCTGGAATGCAGTAAAGGTGGAGAATGATCGCTGGTTATTACTGGATGCAACGTGGGGAGCGGGACACGTAAATAACCAGGTTTTTACAAAAAAATTATCTACCTTCTGGTTCGACCCTGATCCTGAAATTTATATTTTCAGTCATTACCCTAAAGAAACTCAATGGCAGTTGTTGTACAATCCGGTAGACAAAGATGACTTTCTTCGTTTACCTCCATTGTACCCCAATCTTGTCTTATGGGGATTTAATTCCAAAAATTTACTGGATTATTTTCAGGCAAATGATAATACTTCTTTCCCAGATATTTATTCCATCGATTTATCTTGGAAAATAAATCAAATGCCGATTCTGGCTCAACTGGAAAAAGATAAATCCTACACATTTGAATTTGAGTTGACGGAAAATGAAGAGGTGGCAATCATCATCAACAACAAAGACTGGCATCGTTTTGAAAAAAACGGAAATATCTTTAGTACCGTTTTCACCCCCGAAAAAAAGGGAACAGCGGTAATAGCCGTAAAACAACAAGATGGAAAATTTGCAGGAGTATTTAAATATACCATCCTTTAAGCACCCAATGCTATTTATTGCTTTCTTAAATTGCATTGATCAAGTGAATTACGTTCAGAAAGTATAACATTAATTGTTTTATATTACTTA
>JAISOY010000009.1 GCA_031275285.1 Bacteroidales bacterium
CGGATATTCATAGAAACGGATGCCTTGTGAACGAAGGTATATTTTGTATTCTATAGGCATTTTTAATGCTTCAGGAGAAATGAAATAAAAAGTCGGGTTGAAATGGGACATGGCCATCAGCAATGAATGAACGGTCCTCCCGTATTTCAGGTCACCGATCATGAAAATATTCAGATCTTCAAGGGTTCCCTGTGTCTTTTGTATCGAATAAAGATCGAGGAGGGTCTGCGAGGGATGCTGGTTGGCCCCATCCCCGGCATTGATAACAGGAACGGAAGCAATTTCACTGGCATACCTTGCACTTCCTTCAAGCGGGTGCCGCATCACGATCAGGTCAACATAATTATTGACCATTTTTATGGTATCTTTCAGGGTTTCTCCTTTCGTAACGCTGGAACAACTCGCATCTGCAAATCCGACGACCCTTCCTCCAAGCCGTTGTACTGCAGTCTCGAAACTCAGTCTGGTACGGGTAGATGGTTCAAAGAACAGGGTTCCTACCAACTTACCGGATAGAATATCCTGTGTCGGTTTTTTTTCAAATTCAGCAGCAATACGGAGTACATCTAAATATTCCTCCTTGTTGTAATCGGTAATGGATACTAAACTTCGGTTCGGCATAGCTGTTGGATTTTTCAGGTTGTGATACCCCAAAAATAGTTATTTTACTGATTATGGCAATAAAATCAGGTTTAATTTTCGGGGGTTATTTTCAGTGATCCGATCAATTCAAGACGTTGCATCATTTGTTCGGTTTGGCTTTTTCTTACCCTGACTTTCATGGAGCATGCCATATTAAAATCCTGGGAAAAGCATTCCAGCCCCATATCTTTGGTCACTTTGATTATCTGGTTCATGTCCGGATATTCAAACGTGAAACGATATACTTCAGTGACGATACCGGGAACAGTCCGGGCATTGGTCAATGCATCGGCAGCGGCATGCTTGTATGCCTGTATCAGGCCGCCGACCCCCAGCAAGATCCCTCCAAAATACCGGACTACGACCACCAGGACATTCGTCAATCCGTATGAATCGATTTGCCCGAGGATCGGTTTACCTGCAGAATTAGACGGTTCACCGTCATCATTGGCCCGGTAAAGCATTCCTTCCGTTCCCAGGCGCCATGCATAGCAATGATGACGTGCATCAAAATATTTCTTACGTAGAGCAGCTATTTTTTCTTTGATGACTTCCTCGTTGTCAACAGGATATGCAAAAGCCAGGAATTTACTGCCCTTGTCTTTGTAAACACCTTCGGAATCTGCTGCTATGGTTAAGAATGTATCCTTCAAATCCTTTTTTCAGCTATTTTTCTACTGGGGAAAGAGTTAGAAGCAGTGAAGAGTGCCCGCTTCAGATCTGTTTTTTGATTTTTTGTCAGAAGAGTTAATGAAATAGGAGGATACTTTGCCACTCCTTTAGGGGTTTTCTGATACAGCACCAACATATCTTTTTTGTTAAAGAAAGAGGTGATGATCTCATACTTGTGGAAAGTAAATTTGGATATTTCTATGGTTTTGGGCTTTCCGTAAAGATTCCGTAGCGAATAAAACCGGAATAAAAGGTTTTTATGGCTGTTTGAAAAATAGAGATATGTGTATTCCATTTTAAACTGGAACCAGTATAAAATCAGGAATATTAATGAAAGCCCGCCCAGAATGAGTGTTTTTACAACAGTACTCGTGTTTATGAGAAATAATATGGCAGCAATGAACAGTACAAAAATGATGATGACAAACGTTTTGGTCCGCCATAATGTAGATGCTTCTTCTTTCGTATCAATGACCATGATGTGGTACTCCGGTTTTGTTTATAATATGAGTAATATCTATCCGAAACTGATTCCGATCCGTTTGGCTTGTTTGATCAGGAAATAATCAGGTTCTACCAGTCTTAATTTTCCACTTACCTCTTTCAGTGGTACGGATGTCATCTCGTTATGATGAATAGCCACCATCCGGCCAAATTGGTGTTTGTTCAGCATGGAAGCCGCATAAGTTCCCATGCGTGTGGCGATGATCCTGTCAAGAGGTGACGGACTTCCGCCGCGGAGCGTATAGCCCGGAACGGTAACACGTGTTTCCAGCTTTGTCTCCTTTTCTATTTGTTCGGCTATGTAGGCTCCTGCAGGGTAATTTTCTTTTTTACCGGTCTTGATCCCTTCGGCAACAACAACGATCGAATAAGGTTTTCCCTTGCGGTGCCGTTCCTGCAAAACTTCATTTACATGATCTATGCTGTAGGGTATTTCAGGGATCAGGATGATATCCCCGCCACCCGCGATTCCGGCATAAAGCGCTATCCATCCGGCATGGTGCCCCATCAGTTCGATCACCATGACCCTTTTGTGTGAATTGGCCGTGGAGTGTAACCTGTCGATGGCTTCGGTCGCAATATTTACAGCAGTATCAAATCCGAATGTGACATCAGTTCCCCACACATCATTATCGATGGTTTTGGGTATTCCAAGTACATTCAGCCCGATTTCCGATAACTGGGCTGCTGTTTTCTGGGTTCCGTTACCTCCTATGCAGACAATACAATCAAAACCCATCTTTGTGTAGTTCTGCTTGATCAGTTGTGGTTTGTCTGCAATCAAATCACCTTCTTTTTTCTTGAATGGTTTTTCCCTGGAAGTACCCAATATTGTTCCACCCAGGGTAAGTATCCCTGAAAGTTTTTGTTCGTCCAACGGGATGTAGTCATTGAACATCAATCCGGAAAATCCGTCTTGTATGCCGATTACCTCCATTCCATATGTAATGGCGGCTTTTCCTACTCCTCTTATGGTTGCGTTAATTCCCGGACAATCACCTCCTGCTGTTAAAATTCCTATTTTCACTTGCAGTTATTTATTAATTTCTTATTGGTCTGATTTTAAGCACTCAGTGCTATTTGTTGTTTTCTTAAATCGCATTGATCAGGTATATTACGTTTAGAAAGCATGGTGTTGTTTTATATTACTTATTTGGGAAGCACCAGTGCAAAGGTACCTCTTTTTTCCACCAGGCGTCCCATGGCTGTGCGGAATTTGATATAATAAGCATAAATACCTTCATTGGCTGGCTTTCCGTTTTTCAGCCGGCCATCCCATGCCTCTGTCAGGTTTTTTGTTTCAAATACTTTGGCTCCGTTGCGGTCGTATGCTATAAAAAGATACTCCTGCGGATCATATGAAAAATATGGGCGGTATTCGTCGTTTCTTCCGTCTCCATTAGGAGTGAATGCTTCAGGAACGAAGATATCACTTTCCGGTTGTATACATTTCCTGTTTGAAATGGCTTTCTGAGCGGAAGATGAAGGGTTTTCCGGTTCAGCTTCTATCCAGTAACAGATATCTCCGTCGATAGGGATACCCGAAACATCATCACGGTACGAAAGTTTGTCGGTACCGTCGTTTAAGGTGGCTATAATACGCTCCGAATTACTACCGATTTTCCTGTATACATTATATTTTGCCGGGACTCCCCATTCCGTGTATTTATCCCATTGAAGTGCATTGACCTGATCTTCCTGTAATAAATATATCCACAGTGCTGTCGCAATATTCGATTCCAGCGTATATTTATTTTTGCACAAATGCCACGCTGCCAGTTTATAATAATAGGTTTTTTCGCGTGTCTGGATATCGGGAAGTACCAGTTTATCACCTGTAATGTTTTCCAGTGTTCCCAGTGAGACATAGGAATAGTCGGATTTACTGGATCCCAGAAATTCATACACATGGGTTTCAGATGCCGGATCCAGCTGAAAAGTGATCTCCGCGATCCCCTGGTCATTATATTCTGTCCCTTCGGCTATGATATAGGTGGGAGGTGCCGGCATTTTTGTAAATACCTCAGTCCGGTAACTGGTGGTTTTGACTCCGTCACTTCTTTCAGCTTCAACATAGTAACTATATTGTTTGTTCTCTTCCGCCCTTAGTACGACATAACTCGTATCCTGGTCGGATACGGTCTTTACCAGTTCGGGAGTACCTCCGCCTTCCGGTATCTGCATCACTTTATAATTGATCAACGGCTTATAGGGAGGGCGGCTGGAATACCAGCCCTTGTATGGATGCCAGCTTAACCTGATCTCTGCCCTGCAGGAATCATACTTGTTGCTCAACTGCATGGCATAATCTTCATCCGACCGTAAACTGGTGGTCCATGGATTGTTCTGAAAAGAAGCAATGGTGAACGGGACCGTGGTCATCCGGGGATCAGGCATCGGCGGAGTCAGTATTTTCGAGTCGGGATGAAATGTATAACTGCGGGCAGTTGCATCATGGATGGTTTCAATGACATAATTATCCGAAGTTTGATAGTTTAACCAGAAGATGATAAAACCGTCATAAGGCACTGAAGAAACCGGAGGGTCGGGCATACTCCAGGTGATGGTGACATCACCGGATATGGGATCAATGCTTACACTCTGTAAGATCGGTTCATCCGGAGTTGTGACAGGACCCTGGGCCATGGCATGAGTCATCAGGAATAGCCCTGTCAGGAATACACAAAATAATTGAATATATACTTTTTTCATGGTTCAGCCATTTTTGGATATTTATCCAACAACTACTTCATATATACGTTGTACATCCAAATATTGTTGTGATAATTTCTGAATTTCTTTTGCGTCGATATTTTTGATATGATGAATATACTGTTCATAATAATTTTCATCCAGGTCATATTCCAGCAGGGCGATCAGGCTTTCTGCCTGGGCAAAAGGCCCGTCGAACGAACGTAGCATTTCCGACATCAAGTGCGTTTTTACCATCTGTAACTCTTCATCCGGAACCAGGTCTTGTTGTAAGCGCTCGATTTCCTTATATATTTCTTTCAATGCCGGCTGGACAACATCGATCCCCACATCCGTTACAATGGTCAGGTAGCCCGCTTTTTTCAGGGAGACCAACAGTGAATTGATTCCATAGGTATATCCCTTGTCCTCACGAATATTCCGCATTAGGCGCGAACCGAAATAGCCACCCAGTAATGTATTCAATACCGTTAAACCGGAAAAATCCTGGTGTTGTTTGTTACAAACCTGTTTGCCTATTCTGATGGATGACTGTACAGCTCCTTCCTTTTTTATGTTTTGGTGGTATTGTTGCTCTTCTGAAAAAGAGTATTCCGGAAGTATTCCGGAAGTATTCTTTTGCCATGAATCATCCCCCAGGTGTTTGTTCAGCAGCTGAATGTCTTTATTATCAACATTTCCTGATACAATGATCCTGCAATTGGCCGGATAATAATAAGTCGAATAAAAACGGCGCAGTTGTTCCACGTCCAGATTCTGAAAATCAGAAAGTTGTAGTTCATGTCCGTAAGGATGTTCATCACCAAACAATGCTTTTAGGAAACGCCTATGGGCGATTACCCTGGTCTTTGCTTCTTCAACCAGGAATTGTTGGCTATGGCGTGCAATGAAAGACTGCATTTCCTTTTCCGGATATGCCGGATATTTTACGACATCTTCCAGTACGGGCAAAATCTGGTCCAGATGCTTGCGTAACGTTAATAAGGTAACGGAAGCAAAATCCTTGTCCGTAGAACAGGTAAGGTACGAACCATGGAAATCATTCATCTCTGATATCTGGGTGGCCGTGTATTTCCGGCTGCCTTCCGATAGCAGGCTGTTGGCGGCAAAAGATACCAGAGGAGCTGACTGGTATATGCTTCCGGCGTTGAACAAAAGGGTAATTTTAATGATATCCTGTGTTCCCGCTTTCAGTGCAAAAAGAGGCATACCATTGTCCAGATATATTCTTTCTGCCCGTATAATGGGAATAGTATTGATTTCCTGGTACACTGGTGCTGTTTTACGCATGTCCTGAAAGTTATTTATTATTTTTTAAATGGATTATAAAATGTAATTACACAAATTGTTGCTTTAGTTTGCTTATATTCAAAATGTTGCGAATATTGAATGTGGAATTTTAAATTCGGAATTATATAAATGCCGGAAAATATCTACCAAAAGGAAGATTGATTCAATCTTAAGGGTAAACCGGTTTTATATTTTTCTTACGTTGATTCCTTCCCGGTCCAGGTATTCTTTTAACTCGGGTATTTTGATTTCACCGAAATGAAATACACTGGCAGCCAGTGCTGCATCAGCTTTTCCCAGAGTAAAGGCATCACGGAAATGTTCCGGTTTCCCGGCTCCCCCTGATGCGATCACAGGAATACTCAACGATTCGGACAACGTCAGTAGCGCTTCGTTCGGATAGCCCTCCTTAACACCGTCGTGGGTCATACTGGTGAACAATATTTCGCCAGCTCCACGATCCTGTGCTTCCTTGGCCCATGAGAAAAGTTCCTTGTCGGTAGGGATGCGTCCGCCGTTCAGATAACAGACCCATTTCCCGTTTTCCCAGTTAGCATCGATGGCTGTAACGATTACCTGGCTTCCAAAGTGCGAAGCTATTTCGTTGATCAGGTCGGGATTACGGATTACGGCGGAATTGACGGAAACCTTATCCGCACCTGCGCTCAAAAGGGTATCGACATCCTTTAACTCATAGATACCTCCACCTACCGTAAAGGGGATATTGATGTTTTCAGCTACTTTACGGACCAGATCGACAAAAGTTTTCCTTCCTTCGTGGGATGCGGTGATATCCAGGAATACCAGTTCATCGGCGCCTTGCCGGCTATATTCCGCACCCAGTTCAACAGGATCGCCTGCGTCGCGGAATCCGACAAAGTTAATACCCTTGACGGTCTTTCCGTCTTTGATATCCAGGCATGGGATAATTCGTTTTGCTAACATTGTTTTTTCTGTTTTTGATAAAAGTAAGCACTCAGTGCTCTATTTATTGTTTTCTTAAGTCACATTACGTTTATTAAATATGACATTAATTGTTTGGTATTACTTAATAGGTCAATGGCTGTCGGTTAATTCTTTGATGGTTCGGACCGGGTTGTCTGAACGGAAAATAAAGCTGCCCACGACAAAGACGTCAGCGCCCGATTGTGCCAGTCTGGCAATGTTACCCAGATCTACCCCGCCATCCACCTGGATCAGGGCTTTTGATCCTTTCCGGACGATCAGTTCTTTCAATCGGCTCACTTTTTCATAGGTGTTTTCAATGAATGCCTGTCCCCCGAAACCAGGATTTACCGACATGAGTAACACCAGATCCACATCGCAGATGATATCTTCAAGCAAAGAGACAGGGGTATGCGGATTAAGCGTCACCCCGGCTTTCATCCCTTCCTGTTTGATATTCTGGATGGTACGGTGTAAGTGTGTACATGCTTCATAGTGAACATTTAACCAATCTGCACCTGCTTCTTTGAACTCTTTGATATACCGGTCAGCCGTGCTGATCATCAGATGAACATCCAGTGGCTTGGTCGCTTTCTTCTTTACCGCTTGTATCACCGGGAAGCCAAAAGAGATATTCGGAACGAATACGCCGTCCATAATATCCAGATGAAACCATTCGGCATTACTGTTGTTGATCATTTCCACTTCACGGTCCAGATTTCCGAAGTCGCAATTGAGGATGGATACTGCTATTTTGTTCATATGTGGTTCGTTTAAAGGGTGTTTATTTCCATTTCCGGCTTTGCAGTTTTAGCCGCGTGAACAGTATAAATACGAGCATGATACCGAAAAAATAGATCAGATCACGTGAATCCACTACTCCACGGCTGATGGATGCGTAATGTCTTTTGATGCCGAACCATGAAATGATATCCTGCAGTGTGCCTGAACTAAACAGACCAGACAATGCGTCGAATCCTTCATAAAAGATGAAACAGCCTGCTGCTGCCAGAATGAAAGCGACTACCTGATTGTCCGTCAGCGAGGATGTAAAGGTCCCGATCGCAGCATATATGCCTCCCAATAACAATAACCCGATCAGGGCGCCATAAGTGGCTCCCGTATCAAGGTTTCCCGGTGGGTTTCCCAATTTCCATACGGAAAAAATATAGACCAGGCAGGGTAATAGGGAAATAATGATCAGTACCACTGCTGCCAGGAATTTAGCCAGGACAATCTGCAGTTCACTGATGGGTCGGGTCAACAATAACTCAATGGTACCGGATTTTTTTTCTTCAGAAAAAGAACGCATGGTAATGGCCGGAGCTAAAAAAAGAAATACCCAGGGAGCGATGTAAAACAGGCTTTCCAGTGAAGCATATCCGCTTTCCGGGATATTTAACACACCGGGAAATACCCACAGGCATAATCCTGTAACGGCCAGGAATACAATGATCACCAGATAGCCTGTTAGTGATGAGAAGAAACTTTGTATTTCTTTTTTCAGCAAATAGAGCATCGGGTATTATTTTATTTCGATGATATCTCCACTGTTCAGAAGGTCATCCACACATTTGATCGGAGATTTTGCTTTCTGGGCTTCGATCTGTTCATCTACCAACCGGTCGAATGTAGGTGCTTTTGCTGCACGGATGATGCCGACAGCCATGGGGAGATGAGGTGGGGCCATTTTGGCGATCATCAACTGGATGATAGGGTCTTGCTCATATTGATCATGTACGAGGATATCATCGATAGTGATCCCGTTTTTGCCTATTTCCACCGCTTCCAGCCGGAGTTTGTTCAGCCGGATGCCTTTGTTTCTATCTTTTCCGTACAACAATGGTTCTCCATGTTTCAGGAATACCTGGTTTTCCTCCCGGTATTCTTTTCCCGTAACCATCGCATGGGTCTTATCTGCAAAAATAATGCAGTTCTGGAGTAATTCGACAACGGCTGTTCCCCGGTGTAATGCCGCTTCTTCCAGGATATTGGACATGTCTTTAGGGCTGTTGTCCGCCGTACGGGCAAAGAAAGTGCCCTGCGCTCCGATCACCAGTTCGGCCGGGTTGAAAGGTGTTTCCAGGGTTCCGTAAGGGGAGGTTTTGGTGATGGCTCCCATCGGAGTGGTGGGGGAATATTGTCCTTTTGTAAGACCATATATCTGGTTGTTGAACAACATGATGGTCATGTCGATATTGCGCCGTATCGCATGGATAAAATGATTGCCTCCGATAGCCATGGAATCACCGTCTCCGGTGTTGACCCATATGCTCAGGGAAGGATTGGCGATTTTCATACCCGAGGCAATGGCAGCTGCCCGGCCGTGGATACCGTGGAAACCGTATGTGCTTACATAATAAGGGAACCGGGAAGAACATCCGATCCCGGATACTACCACATAGTTTTCTTTTTTGTAACCAAGCCTGGGAAATAATTGGGAGATGGAGTTCAGGATGGCATGATTGCCGCAACCGGGACACCATTTGACCATCTGGTCGCTCACGAAATCACTTCTGTTCAGTTCTATATCGCTTTTTGGGATTCTTTCGTCTGTTGTTTTCATGAAAATTCAAAATTAAAGTGTTGAAGCATCAGGAACGATCACTGTCACTGACTACTCTCCATCGGTTAAATGTGTTACAATTTCCTCTACAAGGAACGGTTGCCCCTGTACCTTGTTGAATTGTTCGTACGAGAATTGAGGATGAGTCATTCTCAGGTAATTGACAAACTGTCCGTTATTGAGCTCACAAACCACGATCTTTTTGTAATTACCCAATATTTCTGCAGTGTTCAACGGAAGCGGCATGATATATTTGAAATGGGCATGTCCTGCTTTCTTCCCCTGCCTGCGTAATTCGTTGACGGCAGCATGTACGGCTCCATAGGTTCCGCCCCAGCTGACCACCAGGATATCTCCTTCCGGATCGCCTTCCACCTCCTGACGGGGAATATAGTTGGCTACCCTTTGTACCTTCTCATCTCTCAGATGTACCATCTTTTCGTGGTTGGCGCCATCGGTAGAAACATTTCCGGCCACATCTTCTTTTTCCAATCCGCCTATACGGTGGAGTAATCCGGGGGTGCCGGGTAAAGCCCACTGACGTGCCAGTGTTTCCGGGTTACGGCGGTATGGCTTGTAATTAGGATCATTGGCTGTCGCAATAGGTGGTTGGATCGAAGGAAGATCTTTCACCGAAGGTATTTTGAATAACTGGGAGCCATTACCTATATAGCCGTCCGTAAGTAAAAGGACGGGAGTCATGTGCTCCAGGCTTAACTTAGCGGCTTCATAAGCGGCATAAAAGCAATCGGACGGGGAAGAGGCGGCGATGACAATGCACGGGCATTCCCCGTTCCTTCCGAATAAAGCCTGGTAAAGGTCGCTTTGTTCGGATTTGGTAGGCATCCCTGTGGAAGGACCGCTGCGTTGGACATCTACGATCACCAAAGGAAGTTCGGTGATGACTGCCAGGCCGATGGCTTCACTTTTCAGCGAAAGTCCCGGTCCGGATGTGGTGGTGATGGCCAGTGATCCCGTAAAGCTGGCGCCGATAGCCGAACAGATACCTGCAATCTCATCTTCGGCCTGGAAGGTTTTTACGCCCAGTGATTTATGTTTGGATAATTCGATGAGGATATCGGTAGCGGGAGTGATCGGGTAGGAGCCAAGGAACAACGGACGTCCCGAACGTTCTGCGGCAGCCATGAACCCCCATGCCGTAGCCACATTTCCGATTACATTACGGTATTTTCCTTTGGCGAGCTTTGCCGGTTCGACCTGAATGGTAGAGTGGATCATCTCATAATGATAGGCATAGCTGTAGCCAGCCTCTAAAACCAGCTTGTTGTATCCGGCGACTTTCGGATTTTTCCCGAACTTTTCGTCCAGGTATTCAAAAGTGCTCTCCAATCCTTTGTTGAACAGATACAGGATGATCCCCAATGCAAACATATTACGGCTCTTGTCCTTTGTTTTGGTATCTGCATCGGTATCGTTCAACGATTCCTTGGTGAGCCTGCTGACGGGAGCTTTGATGACCTGGTAGGCATCCAGGCTTCCGTCTTCCAACGGATTGGAGGCATATCCCGCTTTCTCCAGTGCTTTTTCTTCGAAAGCATCTTCATTGACAATGATGGTGGCCCCGCGTTTGGCCCATTTAAGGTTGGCCTTGAGTGATGCCGGATTCATAGCTACCAGTACATCAAAATGATCACCGGAGGTATGGATCTTGTTTTTTCCAATGTGTACCTGAAATCCGGAAACACCTGCTACGGTGTTCTGAGGAGCGCGGATCTCCGCCGGATAATCCGGAAAGGTAGCCAGGTCATTCCCCGCTTTGGCCGCTGCTTCTGAAAATAATGTACCGGTCAATTGCATTCCATCTCCCGAATCGCCTGCAAATTTTACTACTACCTGTTCTAAATTAATTACTCTTTTATCCATTTTTAATTTATCTTGTTTTGTTCGGTAGCATGCCCGGAAAGGTAGTATTCATGTCTTATCACATATTTCCCAAGAAAAATTGCTATCGTCCGGGCATGCTATAAAATTGCAAAGCGCAAAGTTACAAAAAAAACAGAAATGATGGTGCATTTGGGAGAGAAGAACTAAAAGTGTATACTTCGCTGTATTCCAGCATAGGGATCACTCCTGTATGTCATCCGTATCGATATGTTAACCGTTGGAAAAGTGAGTTTTCGTGAAATTCATTATCCGGATCGATTTGATTCAACCGCAACATTTCGTTCCAGAAGTGCAGTGCATAGGTTTTTTCTGTAAAATCGATCAACAGGTCACTGAACAATAGCTGATAATGGTAGTACGGAACCGGGCAGAATACATGGGGCGGCTGTACATGAGCCATATAAGATCCATGGATCTCCATAAAGGAATAGAATAATCCGCATCCCAGGGAACCCCACGGGACTCGGGTAAAATCAGATATAATTTTGTATGCCGTTTGTCTGCAGTATTGCATGATATCGGAATGCGGAGGCACTTTTATAGCGCCGATACAGACTTTTTGATTGAAAGCAGGATCATGCTCGCTGGCAAATACATATTCCGAAGCAAAATCAAATGGCTTCAGGCAGATCAGGTCCATGTCCACCCACCAGCCGCCATATTCGAAAAGCAGTTCATACCTGAACAAATCGGCAAAGGAGCATAGGCTTCCCCGGTCATCATAGAAGATATCTTTTTCAGGAATAACCTGACCTGCATTCCGGATTGTTGTACCCGGAGGAACCTCTATCTCGGTATTGTAAGTATACAGGTGGAATTCATGCCCATTGGCCAGATAAGAACGGATACACAACTGTTGCATCCGGTTTAACTCCCCGTTGACCCAAAGCCCACGGATAATCCTGTTTTGATCCTGCATCCGATTTCCCCGTTAAACATTCAATAGTATATACAAAGGTACACGTTTTTTTATGCCATCAATGAAAAAAATACTATATTTGCCTCATACAATTATCAAATATTAACATGAATATCATTAAATTATTTATTTTATGAGAACAATAAAAAAGAGTAGTATCGACGAACTGCGTAAAATCATGCCGGTATTGAATGAAGAAGAACAAAGTGCCTATTGTGGGGGGACCTATTATTATACAAAAGACGGAACATTCATACATAGTACAGGCACAAGCAATAATATTGCCATTGAGCAGGTTGATAGTGCTGGTTTTGTCACTTATACCGGTTTGTCAGATGCAAGTTATGCTGATCAGCAGGAATTTTTATCTAATTTAGCATACAAAACATTTGATTATTCCGGTTCTGTTTCTTTACTTAAAAATTCCGGTTATGTTGCGGGGTTTATGACCGGCTCGGATGGTCAATCAGGTCTTGTTTTCAGCCGGACAAATATGTATATCCTGAATGATTACAATCAATTGTTTTCTACCCTGGAACATGAAGCCTATCATTATAACAATGGAAGTGGAATTGTATCAGGGGCTAGAGCTGAAGATGGAGCATACAAACAACAGGTTAGTGGTTCTTTCTTTGCAGGAGCAAGTACAGAATATAAGAGGCTTACCGCCGAAAGCTGGTATGAAGAAGTGAAAGGTTTGGGCGACTATAGTGGGTCGACTTTATCCGATTTTTATGAAATGTGCGGATTAAACAGGAGAGGAAAATAAACCATGAAAAGAATGACATATCTCGCGTTCTTACCCTTGTTGTCTTTCTTGTTTGTTGTTCAAATTTACGCCCGGGAAATCAAGATAGAGGGACAGATCGTGGATCCGATCTATCCGTATTTAACACTGATCAACCCATCCGATAATTCAGTAGTCTGGAAAGGAGAAGCAGAGAAGCGAACCGATAATCCCCGGTTTTCCACCGGCCGTTTTTCTTTTTCCGCACCCGAAGGCGAATATATATTATGTATCCATAATATGCTGGGAGACAGGACTACTTACCTGTTGATCGATTTAGACTCAGATATGGATCTGGGCGAGATCAAACAGGAGGAACTTCCTTATTTTTCGGTTATGGATGGCTATGATTATGAAGATCAGGGAGGAATCAGCCGGTTTGTTATATTAGAACCCAATAGAAAAGAACTGGATGTACTGGCGCTTTTGAATTATTTAAGCATTACGGATTTCCGGATAAATCGGGAACAAGTTGTTACCGGGACAGTTGAAATAGACGGATCGCCGCTAAAAGGGAATCTTTGGGAACAGATCCAATATTTACGAAAGATGTCCACTGAGAATGTAGAATATATCGAAAAGATTCCTGAAACAGAATCCCGTCCGGGAGGTATTATACGGATTGTAACCACTGCTTACCAGCGTTCCGTTGAGCGTCATCCGGATTCCGGACAAATTAATATCCGAGGAACAATAGACCTTCATCCGAAAGCTTATCCTGTGTTAGTCAAATTATCGGATAATTCTATTGTCTGGCGTGGGCGGGTTTCGAAAGGAAGGCAATTTTCGATCAATATAGAACACGGAGATTACGTGTTTTGTATTTCGTTTGGTCTTTATACGACCGACTATATACCTGTTGAGGCGGAAACAAGTATAGACCTGGGAATTGTTACCAGAGATACTACTTTAAGGTATCCGAAAGGATTCGGAGAAGGAATATTTCATGGCCGTGAAGGGAAAAAATATTTTCCTGAAGAACGTACCAAAGCATATGATATGTTGCTGGTACTTAATTCAAAAAATCTATTTTCAGGAGCGGAACCACCCAATGCGTTATATATGAGCACTGTTCAAATCGATGGGGTTTTGGTCAGGGGTAATCTGTTGGAGGTGGTGAAAAAATTGAGAAATACACCTGCAACAAATGTAGAGTATGTAGATGTTACCTATCCTACGGAAGAATATCCCGGAGGGCTACTTAATATAGTTACTTCCACTAATAAGGATGAATGATTGTAGTTAAATTCCATAAATTAAGCGGAGGTGATAAATAACAAGCAAAAGATGAAGAAGCCTGTCTTTTTATTGTTTCTATTATTCGCTTGCTGCGTAATGTTAACCTATTCTCAGGAATATACGATCAAAGGGAGCATATATGATCCCAGTGACCCGCACCTGACCCTGATCGATCTTTCCGATAATTCGATCACCTATAGTGGGGATACAGAAAAACGCCCC
>JAISOY010000010.1 GCA_031275285.1 Bacteroidales bacterium
CTTATGCAAATCTGTACATACAGGATATTTTTGAAGGAGTGAGCGCGAACTCATCAAAAAAAGATATAGAAACGATGTTCCAGTTACTATACCTTCGTTTTGTCCAGCCACGCTTCGACCAGGAAGTTTTCAATACCACCATGCAACGTGCCAAAGAATCTATTCGTCAACGTGCCAATAATCCGGCCAATCATTTTGCTGATTCCGTATCGTGGATCACTATTGGCAGGCATCCCAGAAGAAAGCCGCTCAGCGAATCCGATCTGGAAAAGGTAAAACTTGAAACCATAGAAAAAATCTATAAGGAACGTTTTGCCGATGCCGGTGATTTTGTATTCTTTATCGTTGGAAGTTTTACCGAAAATGAAATAAAACCGTTTGTTGAACAATATATTGCTTCACTTCCGGGACTAAATAGCAAAGAAAAATGGAAAGATCTGGGAATTAAAGTACCCAAGGGAAAAACAGTTGTCGATTTTACCCAGCCCATGTTAACCCCCAAGGCATCAGCACGGGTTCGTTACAGCGGATCAACAAAATATGAACTGAATGAAATCATGAATATGCTGGCCATCAGGGAGATATTGAGAAACCGTTACCTGGAAACCATCCGTAAGGAATATGGCGCCACTTATGGTGTCGGAGTGGGTATGAACAGTTATGCTGCACCCAACTACAATTATACCCTGGATATGAGTTTTGATACGGACCCTAAGCTGGCTGACAAAATGATACATGTGATCTATGATGAGATCGATAAGTTATTAAAAGACGGACCGGATCCTGAAACCATTGAAAATGCAAAAAAATACTGGTTGAAGACTTTTAAGGACAACCATAAGGAAAACGGATGGTATCTCAACCTGCTGGTTGAATATTATAAAAATGGTATCGACCGTTATACTGATTATGAAAAAGTAGTCAACGGTATTACAACACAAAGTGTACACAAAGCGGCCAAAAAAGCTTTGACACAAGGAAATGTGATACAAGTCGTTATGCGGCCTGAAGAAGAATAATTCCCTATCATCTGACCGGTCTTAAATGAGTTTTCAATAACCTGTTTAAGACCGGTCATTATTATACCCCGGAATTACACGGCATACGACTATACTTCCGATAAAGTAGCAAAAGGAAAACCATATGAGCAGTAGTAATCATTCAAACAAAAATAAACATCCGATAAAGACTTTAGATGATTTATCTAAAGAAGAGCTAAAAGAGCTGGTCAGGATCAATGCCCGTAATTTCCTTGCATTGGACGGTGTCTGGTTTCAGTCGGTAGAGCAAAAAGAAGGAATGGATGAAGCCATGCACCATGATCGTTCGGCATGGCGTCGTTATACGGAAACAGAGGCCCGGCGGCTCAAAAATTTTTTAAATCTACCGGATTCCCCGGGACTGGACGGATTGGAACAGGCTCTGATGTTCCGTTTTTCCGCGTTTGCCAATCCGAAAGTGGAGTGTATCCGTGATCATCATTCACTCATCTACCGGGTCATTGACTGTCAGGTACAATCGGCACGCAAAAAAAAGGGAATGCCCTACCATCCCTGTCAATCAGTAGGGATCATCGAACACTATTATTTTGCCAAAATAATCGATGAACGGATTGAATGTGAAACCGTCAGTTGTTATCCTGATGTTACTGACGATACTTGTGCCTGTTCATGGCGTTTTACAATAAAGGATGAATCATCCGGTCAAAACTATACATAGATCATTTTACGGGTCATCCCTCCATCGATCACAAAATTCTGGCCGGTAATAAATCCGGCCTTTTCACTTAACAAGTAAGCTACCATTTCTGCAATATCATTCGCCTTCCCCACCCTACCGGCAGGATGCTGTGAATGATCTTCCGGACTAAGTACCACATCATCATTCACTTCAATCCATCCCGGACTGATACAATTTACTCGGGTCTTCGGACCGAGGCTGATTGCCAAAGCATGGGACAGGGAAAAGATCCCTCCTTTGGAAGCGCCATAGGCTTCTCCATCAGGTTCAGACATCAATGCTCTTGTAGATGAGATATTCACTATGGCAGATCTGTCAGAAAAATAAGGTTTAACATATTTGACCATGTAAAAGATACTGCTTAAGTTCACCGAAATGATACGGTTCCATTCCTCTACCGTCATTTCTTCTATCGACTTAAACCGGCTTATTCCGGCATTGTTCACCAAACAATCTATTTTGCCGTATTGCTGTCCTATATCCTGTATGACCTGATATACTTCTTCAGGGTTCCCGACATCACACACAATAGCATGTAATCTTTTATTATTTAGTTCACCCTTCAATTTTTCAATAAAATCAGAAGAAACATCCAATAGAACCACTTGATATCCATCATCCAACAACTTCATTGAAATGGATTTTCCTATACCATGTGCACCACCTGTTACAATTGCCAGTTTCATAAAAAGTTTGATTAAAATCGAATCGTTAAAATAAATATTACCCTGAAAATAAACGTTTTTATTCGTAAAAAACAAACGAATTATTCGTATTTTTTCAAATTTCAAACGCTACATATAATAATGTTACTTCTAAATAAAATATCATCTTCAAAAGTTACAAAAATTATAAATTAAAGCGTTAAATATCAAGAATATAAATCTAAAAATAGGATCATTGAGAATAGATGCATATAGTTTTTATTACATATACATTCGCACACGATATATAATTCCCAATGTATCTTTTATTTACAAAATATCCAGATGGAAAATCTTTGATATACCGGTAACAATAATTTGTATTCCAATACAAAAAGTAATAAAAGCGACCAGCTTATTGATCACCATACTACCTGTCGGTCCAAGCCTTTTGGTAATTTTGTTTCCCTGTGATAAAAACGCATAGAGGATCACACACAACAAAATAATAACAAGGGCGATCATCGCATAATTAATGATGGATTCCAGCAAATTTCCTTTCACTGAAGAGGTAGCCATCAATGTGAAAATGACCGATATACTTCCGGGACCGATGCTCACGGGAAATGAAATGGGATAAAACAGTTTTTTCTCTATTTCAAACATGTTGATCTTATCCATTGCTTCCTGCTTTTTATCCGTATTGGTCATGGTTGAATCGGAAAGCCACTCCAGTCCGGTTTTACAGATAACGATCCCCCCACCCACCTGCACAACAGGAACAGCAAGTCCGAATAGCAGTAAGACAAGATGTCCGATAGCCAGGCTGCCAATGCCAATTACCAGACAGTTAGTTATAATTTTTCTAATGGCTATTTTCCGATGATCATCATCCAGATCCTGTAAAAAACCATTGACAATGAACCCGTTTCCTATCGGATTCATGACCGGAAATAATGCGACAAATGAAGCTATGAATGTGTAGGCAATGCTGTGTATAGACATAGTTAACTAATTTGTTTCCAATACAAAAATAATACAAATATGAACATGAAGAAATACCGTAGATAAATAATTTACAGGTGGACATGTAGCCCGATACCGATATTTATTCTTGATATCGGAGGAAATACCACCTCTTCATCCTCCACTTCAAAATAATCTGTTACCACCATCCCCAGCATGTATGACAGCATTATTTCCAGATATAAATTCCTGGTGATGTTTATATCATACCCCAAATCAAAACAAAGGGCTACCGCACTTTGCTTAAAAACAGACTGCGACACTTTTTTCTCCTGAAAGCCCATGTAACCCAATCCCATCAGGAAAGACCAGTAGTTCGAACCGGCATCTTTATCCGGACGGACATGCACCGTTCCGCCTATAAACGGATTAGATAACCGGTACCCTTCATCCGGGACAAACGACTGGTAATGGTCATATTTAATACCCCAGCCGAACAGATCGCCGTCTTTTCCAAAATAAGCAATATCAAATCCGGTACGGTATCCCCATTCCCTGTAAGATCCAAAATCATAAGATATATGGCTGGGACCGTAGTTTGCAGCTACACGCCACCGGGGAAACCTGGTTTCATAATCATTCAGGGTGAATTTGTCCTGTGCAGAAACAGGAATTCTTCCCGAAACAAAGAAAATCAACAGATATAAACAAAACAACCTCTCCATCCCATCGCAACTAAAACATTTTTTACAAATATAGTGAAAGCCGAGAGGTAAACTCAAGCTTGCTTGAAATTTTGTCCAAGGCGCATCCTATATTATTCAAATATAGTGAAAACTGAGGGCAGAGTGTCGAACTTGTTCGTAAAATTTGCCGAGGTGCATCCTATATTATTAAAATGTAGCAGAAATTTATTTTATTGTCAACATCAGTGATGTATCCGCGTGATAAAAAATTCATTAATATTTAGACAGACTGGTCAATATGATATTAATGAACAACAATTATATTCTTAATTCTTAATTCTTAATTTTTATTCCTGGCCAATCCTGCTCGTATACGGCTCAATGATTGTGGGGTAACGCCAATAAATCCTGCAACTTCTTTTAATGGCACATTCCGGAATATTTCCGGCATTTTTTTCATAAACGCAAGGTAACGTTTCTCTGCCTTAGGGCTGGATATATCCACAAGCAAGTCATCAGTACTGAGCAATACATCCACATAAAGTTCCTGAAGCCATTTCAGGATGGCCGGAGACATTTCGGTGAGCTGCTGAACGGTATTCTTTTTTAATTCAAGAACCACACTGTCACTGGATGCAGAAATCGTAAACCGTGAAGGCAACCCTTTAATATATCCCCATGAGGAAAAAATGGTCTCTCCCGGAACGGCGAACCAAAGCGTATATACCTCCCCGTCATTGACAATATGCGCCCTCCAGATACCTTTACGTATGAAGTAAATGGAGTCGTCTATCTTGCCTTCACCGATGACAACGCTGCCTTTGGGAAAATGGAGGGTACGTACGCTGCGGCGTAACAGGGTTTCTTCACTTTCACTAAGCGGGCAGCACTTTCGGATATTTTTCAACAATTCTTCCATCTCTGACTGTTTTATCTCTCAGCTGTAAAAGTACGATAATTATTGTTGTCATCGCATCACCTGCTGCTACCGAAAGCCAGATACCCGGAACCCCGAACCATAAAGGCAGCATGAAAAAAAACAGGACAGGCAATATTCCACGTAATACCGTAAGGGCAACAGCTCTTTTGACCCGTTCGATACTGGTATAATATCCGATGGTGATCACATTGACGCCGAAAAAGACATAACCGACAGCGAACATCGGTAGACCGGAGACGGCATACTTCCATGCGTTACTTCCGGAATCAGGAACAAACAGGGATACTATGCTTTCTGAAAAAACCATAAATAAAATGGTGATGAATAGTGCAAAAGATACGGCAGAAATTACAGATAATTTCATGGCACTTTCGGAACGTTTCATTTGTCCGCACCCATAATTGAAACTGATGATCGGCTGTGCCGACTGTACCATTGCATTGAATACCATAAAGATAATCGGGAACAGATAACAAACAATGCTATACGCCGCAACCCCATCGGCACCCAGATAACGCATGAAGACATAATTCCCTGCAATAGCCATGACTGCTATGGTCACCTCACTCAGACAGGAGGATACCCCCAATTTTACCATATACCAGCTATTCCTTAACGTCAGGCGAATACTTTTGATACTCATCTTCAACCTGGCAAATCTTACGGTTACAGATTTCCGGAAAAGGTATCCCAGCAACAACAAAGCACCGACTCCTTCTCCTATTCCGGTCGCTATAGCAGCACCGAACAGTCCCCATCCGAAAATAAAAATAAAGATATAATCAAGTACGATATTGATAGCGGTCGCTATCAGCATTGCCCACATGGAAAAATTCGGATTCGTCTGCCGTACAAAAAACGGAAGAGCGACCACCAATACCATAAACGGAATACAGAGTGCAAACCAGAACAGATATTCTACGGATAAATCCATCAGGTATCTATCTGATCCCAGTAATGTCACCGCCTTATAAGGAAAAAGAACGATCAGCAGGGTTAGGATCAAGCTGACCACTATCAATGAAACGACTGACTGGGTAACATTGATATTGGCTACTTTAAATTTTCCACGTGAAAGATTGATGGAAGCGAGTATACCGCCTCCCATTCCGAACATAAGTCCGATCCCCGCAGATATCATAGCCAACGGAGCTGCAATATTCACTGCAGCCATTGCATCACTGCCAATACCGCGACCTACAAAAATACCATCTACAACGGTAAACAATGCCGCCGATACCATTCCAAGTAATGTTGGGAAAAACTGTTTCATGAAAAGCTTCCCTACGTCCATATTCTTAAAATCAAGACTATCCCTTTGCATATCTCTTTATTTTTTAAACAGCCGCAAAGGTCGTCCATATAATTTCATCATCACTTAACAATTGGTAATAAATGAAATTCCCGGTTTATAAGCAGAAAAGTCGGAATGTTTATAAAGTCAGAAAGTCTATAAAGTTTGAATGTCTGAAAGTTTATAAAGTATAGATATCCCATACATCGGTTTTTAACTTTATAACTTTATGAACTTTTTTGCTTTTCATTTTTTAATTCATTACTCGCTGACGCTCATGAGAACGCTCCACTTAGTTCGCTCGTGAGATCGCTGGCGCAAAGTCTTCCATTCTCCATTCTCCATTTTTTATTATTTTGTTCATCATTCGTAGTTCGTAATTAGAAGAAAAACACTATTTTTAGACACAAAACTTTTAGCATATACTTGGATCGCAGACAAAAATCAAAACATTCAGGCATGAAAAAAATATGGATTGCATCACTATTTATTCTTATGAGTTTCAATTTTTTAAATGCACAAAAAAACGAGATCACTATTGATGCATCTACCAGCTTAGGAGAGATATCCCCATTTGTTTACGGCCAGTTCATTGAATACATGGGACGTTGTATCGACGGCGGAATATATGATGAGCATTCCCCATTATCCGACGAAAGAGGCTTTCGGAAGGATGTGCTGGAAAAGGTCAAAGAGTTGAACCCGACGATGCTTCGTTTCCCCGGAGGAACAGTAATCAAAACATTTCACTGGGAAGATGGTATTGGTCCGAAAGAACAACGAAAAGCTAAAAAAAACCTGATCTGGGGTGGAATCAACAATTATCATTTTGGTACATGTGAGTTTATCGAATATTGCAGGGAAATAGGCTGCGAGCCCGTATTGGTGATCAACCTCTCTACCGGAACTCCTGATGAAGCCGCAAATTGGGTCGAATACTGTAATGGGACTGAAAATACATACTATGCGAACCTGAGGCGTTCACACGGATACGCAGAACCTTTCAACGTAAAGTACTGGGCTTTGGGTAATGAGGAAATGGCTGAGCCGGATGCCGGAAGACACCAGGATCCGCATAAATATGTGGAAGATGTATGGCACTTTATAAAACTCATGAAACTGACCGACCCTACAATACAACTAATTGCCAATGGAGAAAGCGGAAGCAATGAATGGAACAAAATCATCCTGAAAGGATTAGACGGAGCCATCGATTATATTTCTTATCATGCTTATGTCGGTACCGATCAGGGAAAACCTTACTCCATCTTTAAAAAGATACAAGCTACGGGCAGGGGAATAAGCAATTTAGGAAATATCATCAAGGAAACCTGTCCGGATAAAGTAGAAAACTGGAAGAAATGGTATCGTTTTCCACATCGCCAGCATCCTATAAAAATAGCTTTAGACGAATGGGGCATCTGGGAATATCAGGATCCTCCGTATGGAACGACGAACACTTATGAATGGCGTCACGGACTAGCGACTGCCTGTTTTCTGAATACCATTCACCGTAATGCCGCACACATAGCTATGGCGAACTGGGCCCAGATGGTAAATATCCTTGCTCCGATTATGACGAATGAAAACGCTTCTGTAAGACAAACCGTTTTCTTCCCTATGAAGGAATACCGCGCCTACTCTCTGAATGAGAGCATCCTGGCGGAAGCCAGTTCTCCTGTGATAGATGTAGATCTTCATTCTATTGATGTTTCTGCAGCCTTAGACAGGGAAAAAATGCTGTTGACATTGTATATAGTGAATATTAATGCACAGAGTCTTAAAACAACTTTCAATTTCACCAACTGTAAAGTAGACAAGCTTTTAGAAATGACTGTTTTGTCAGCATTTTCTTTAAATGCAAAAAATACTTTGAACAATCCGGATACAAACGTAGTCTCCACAACACGTACCTCCTTAAACAAGAAGGCTAAGGAAGTTGTCTTACAAGGTGAAACCGTTACCATCTGCCAATTTAAATTATCAGAGATCACCCGATAGAGATCGACAAACCATCCATAAACTCCGGAAATCATGAATCATTGTATCATCTGTGGCCGTCAGACAGCGAATAGTTATCAGATATATGTCGGTAAAGAAGCTCTGGATAAATCAACGGAAGGAGATGTTCCCGGGGAAAAATACCTCACAGGTAAAAACACACTGGAATTGGTCAATAGAAACAACCAACGGTCCTATTTTCTTGAATACAGTTTGCCTGTTTGCCGTAACTGCGTTTACAAGCCACAAATAAAATTCAACATCATCACTGCTGTGGCAACGGCTATTATCGGTACCGTCCTTATCTATGCCTTACCTGCACAGCAATGGTGGTGGGGCATCATCGTATATGCGTTTTCTCTTTTCAACATCCTCTTTGCATTTTCATATCATTCCAGGTTCCGTAAAGACAAACTGGACAACGATCTTGCCGCGGATGCACTGGGCGCACACTTCAACAAAAGATTACCGCAAAGTTCCAAACTGGCCTATTATACATTCGAAAAATTAAAAAAACAAATGGAACAACTGGGTACCCTTCATCCTGTAGTTGCTAATGAAATGAAGCCCCGGCCTGTTACCCCAAAAATAGTTCCCCAAAGCCAGATACCTATAGAAAAACAACCTGAAGCCGACCAGGCAAAACGAGCATCATTGCCAACTGATGAAAAAAGAAAACAGGCTTTACAGACATTGAAAACATCCCCCAGTTGGGAAATGCGCCGCGATGCATTAAAGGAACTCAAAGGTGCTACCGAAGAAGAAATAATTGATGCCGCCATACATGCCCTGAAAACAGATGAAATGTGGGTAGTACGGTTTAATGCTGCTGAAATGCTTGGCACCACAGGTGATACACGTGCAGTGGCGCCTCTTATAGAAGCATTGAAAGACCCTAAAGAAGCAGTAAGGGAATACGCGGGAAAGGCACTGGGAGAACTTGGTGATGAAAGAACTATTACACCCATGATAAAAGCACTGGCCATTCATGGCGCCGACTATACCGGCGTAAATGGAATTGCCGATGGACTGGGTATGATGGGAACCAAAGCAGTAACCCAGTTAATGGAACTGCTGGATGGCCCGGAAATGGGTCTTGCCCTGCGCGCACTTGAAAAAGGCGCTGACAAACAGGCTGAGGAAAAGTTACTGGCCATCGCCGAAGATCCGGGTATAGAGGAATACCTGCGCATCAGGGCTGTAATTGCATTGGGTAATATACCCGAAACCGGCGACCGGCTGACGCAACTACTACAAAAAGAAGGCAGCGATAAGCTGGTTAAAAGTATCCTGAACGCCCTGGAAAAAATAGGGTACAAAGTAGAAAATGCCGGATCTTTGGAAAAAGAAGCCAAACGCCGTAGCGCTCAAAAACTGCTCGAAGGCATGAAAGCCATCAAAATCGGCATGAAGGAAAACGATGCCGACGAGCTGGTAGGTTATGCCGTATTCGGCATGGGAGCCAATCAGGTCCACAAAACCCCTTATGGTGATTTTCAATTAATTGTTAACCATGGAATTGTTACCGGAACATTTGGTTTCGACCCTGTAATAAAAAAGATAGAAGAATTTTTACAACAATCATAATATCAAATAGTAAATAGAGAAAGCTTACCTACCTAAAATCAGGATTAATATGAAGAAAATAGCCATCATCATTTGTTTGTTCATCACAAGCTACGTATACCCACAGACTCCACAAGAGATAACTGACAGATTTGATCAGTTCAATACCGAGTTAATGGCGGCCTACGGAAAAGATCACGAAAAAAGCATAAAAATACTTAACGATATCGTTGATTTTTTCCATTCACTTCCGTCGGAATCTAGAATGGACAGTACATCATTCTATTGCCAGACGGATATGGTTTACTGTATGGCCTATAATACCCTTAAAGAATATGAAAAAGCGACGGTTTATCTTGAAAAGATATGGGCAAGAGGGTGCAACAATCTTTATACGATGGTCACCAATGATGAGTTTGGCGAATTAAGCCGGCAAAAGCAGGCCCATGAAATATTTGAAAAAGTAAAAAACAGTGCTGAATATAAATTCTACATTGCCACTCAGAAAATCAACAAATCATTCGAACAGAATGATTATAAAGGAAATATAGAAAACGCCCAAGAAGCGCTTAGCATTTACAATGCTTTAAAAGATAAAAATCAAAACCAAAACCAACTTTGTCAATTACATATGCTGTTATCGATGTCGTATTCGGCATTAAACGATCAGACCGAAGCCCTTGGTTATCTTAAAAAAGCCATAGAATCAGGCTGTGACTATGCTCAACTCATTGACAAAAAAGAATTCAACAACATACGAACGACAAAGGAATTTGCGAAACTGACAGGCGATACGACACTTACTGCCCCCGGTCTGAAACCCGGTGCGTGGGGTCTGGAAAAAGACATACCTGTCAAAGTATCGTCGGCCAAAGCATCGAACGAACAACGAGGCGAAGGTGCTGACCGGTCAATCGACGGTCATATGTCGACCATCTACCATTCGAGTTGGTCCAACACGGTTTTTCCTGTTACACTGGAATATACTTTCAATCAACCGGAAGTCATTGATTATATGATCTATTATCCGCGTACCGACGGATCGAACGGTAATTTTAAGGAAATAGAAGTGTATATCAGCGAGAACAGCAAAGAAACACTCGTTGGCAAATACGATTTTAAAGGAAGCGGAACCCCGTCCGTCATTGACCTCCAGGGAAAAAAGCCCAAATATGTAAAGGTGATCGTAAAATCGGGCCTGGGAGATAACGGAACCGGCTTTGCCAGTTGTGCCGAAATGCAGTTTTTCCGTAAAAATGAGGCGAATAAAATTCCTGACGTCTTCTCGGATTTTACCTGCTCCAATCTGAGAAAAGGGATAAAAGTAAAGGATATCGACGCTATCGCTAATCCGCAATTTAAAGCGCTTGCCCAATCCCTGTATAACAGCACTTACGACAAGCAAAATAGGGTGAAAACCTATCAGCCCTATCCGAATCCTTCCGTTGTTGCTACCAGAAATAAAACAGGAACTTATAGCCTGCTCGATAATGCGACCGGAATAGTAGCTATGCCGGGCGAGGAAATCGTGGTATTTGTGGGCGATACAAAGGGGCAAAATATAGCCTTACGCTCCATCAATTTCAACAACGACTATTCCCCTGTTGATTATATGCTTAAGGAAGGCGCCAATAGTATTATTTGTCAGGGCGGAGGATTGCTGTACATAATGTACCATACGGAAAATAAGAATGCTTCACCCATAAAAATCCATATTGCCAGCGGAAAAGTGAACGGAATGTACCATGCAACCGAAAACACTAATTCCGACTGGACAGACATCCTGGATAATGCCAGGCATAAATACATTGATGTCCAGGGTAAATACGCGCACCTGATATTCCCGGTGAATGATTTCAAAAAGTATACTCCGGATATATCCCGTTTACTGGCAGTTTTTGACTCCATAGTATATCTCGAATCACGCTTTATAGGACTGGAAAAATATAAAAGGGCAAATGGTAACCGCATGTTGTTTTATGTCTCTACTTCGCCTTACTGGATGTTTGCAACCGCCAATCGTACCGGATATTCTGCCGGTTCAATGTCCCATATCTGCGATGTCAACAGATTGCGTACCACCGATATATGGGGGCCGGCACACGAGGTAGGACATATCAACCAGACGCAGGGTCTGAAATGGGTGGGACTTACCGAGGTTTCCAACAATATTTACTCGATGTATGTGCAATCCATGTTTGGAAATAAATCGCGCCTGTCGGAGGAAAAACTGAATTCCAGTTTTGACGGGATCTGGAACAACCGGTACGAGAAAGGTTTTACCGAAATGCTGGCCGGTAAAGTGTTGCATTCCGACCATGGGGATGTATTTTGCAAACTGATCCCCTTCTGGCAGTTGCAACTGTATTTCTCCAATGTAAAAGGCAACACCGATTTTTATGCGGATGTACATGAAGCCATAAGAAATCTGGACCATGTCCCCAATGACGCACAACAGCAGTTGAATTTTATGCGTATCTGCTGTGATGTATCCAAAACCGACCTCAGCGAGTTTTTTGAACGTTGGGGGATGCTGGCTGTAACATCGGGTACAGCTACCGATCATAGTTCTATCCAGAACAGGGTCAACTATACCAGAAGTTTTACCATCACCCAAAAAGAGGTGGAAGAATTCAAAAAATATGCTTCCCGGTATGCAAAGCCTGATGCCAGGATATGGTACATACATGATGAATGTGTGGAGGCATACAAAAATAATGCGGCTATCGAAAAGGGCAAGGTAACGGTCAATGGTGCCAACTATGCTACCGACACTAAAAATGCGGTTGCATATGAAGTGTACGATGGTGATAAACTGGTATTCATTACTCCGGCATCGGAATTTAAACTGCCCGATGGAATTAAAAATCCGGTTATCTATGCTGTTCCCGCTATAGGAAAAACCGTAAAAATACATTAACAGTCGATAAAAAGAGAATTCGAATCAAACGATGAATACATGTGGTTTAATAATTTCATGAAGAAAACTTATTTGTTTCAAAACAAGACAAATACAGAGCAGAGTTTAATAGTAATAGGCATTATATTTCTTTTAAGCCTGTTCCCCAATACCTCTCAGGCAAAAAACAGAGCTTTTAATGATAAATATGTAAGCCATGATCATATTGCAAAGACCATAAAAATCCAAGGTCCTGATCAAAAGCTTGGTATTTTAATCGATTATTCAGATGGATGTAGAATAACCCATCTCACAATTAAGGATAAAAACACCTTATCCTCTTCGGGTATTTATACCGGATTCAGGACAAAGGGAGGTAGTTACACATCCGATAAAACAGAGAACGAAGTAAAAATAGAAGAAACTTCTGGAAAAATAGTTGTAAGGGAAATAACTTATGGAGATGCTGCATTGAAAGTAAATGAAACATGGACCTTTGACCTCAATGAAGATAAAATACGCTGGCATATAGACCGCAGGTACAGCACCCTGGCAAAACTCGAGGAAACTGCCTTTCCTCAATGGTCTTTCGATCGCTCTATCTGGAAAGGAGGAATAATGGATAATGGCGGAATGGTTTGGTGTAAATATCTTTCTTCCGTAAATGACACATATGGAGTACACACCGGGGGAGTAACCTTCTGGAATCCTGATTCAGGGGATGCATTGCGGATTGAAGTTAAATCCGATGAAGGAAAATACCTGGCTGCAAAATATTCGCAAAACGAAAAGAATGAATTTACATGTACCCATTTTGTAACGGACATGGAACTTGAACCCAGGTATAACCTGAGCCGGTTCGTACATCAAAAGTCGGATGTATTCTGCCCTTTTGATGTTCAAAAAGAGAATATCTCCATTCATATAGAAATACAATATATAAATTACCTTACCGAATATTCCAGAGGAATCCTCCCCGGAATAGATGCCGATGCAGTACGTGAACTGCTAAATACAACAGGAAGATATGGGGTGGTGGATAATACGATTGTTGGCGCCAATGGCTGGATCACTAACTGGAAATGCCTGCATGAACCATTCTTTGCCCAGATCGGAATGGCTTTGAATGATGAAAATTATATCAAAAATATGTCATCCACCCTTGATGCGGAAAGGGATCATGCAATGACTGAAGAAGGCCGTGTACGGTCCCGCTGGCATAACATGGATGAGGACCAAATGCCCGGAACCTTTAACTATAAAACAGGATATTATGAGGCTCAGTGGGGATATACTATTGATTCCCAGACAGGATATATCATCAATACTGCAGAACAATTCGACCTTTGCGGAGATATTGACTGGTTATCCGCCCACAAAGAGAGTTGCGAAAAAGCATTGGATTGGCTGATAAAGCGGGATTCTAATAAGAATGGTATCTTCGAGATGATGAATGATGATACATCACAAAAGATTGCAAGCGACTGGCTTGATATAGTCTGGGCCAGTTTTGAAAATGCTTTTGTCAATGCCCAGATGTACGAAGCCCTGAACTTATGGGCCAATTGTGAATCGATCTTAGGGGATAAAACAAAGTCGGACTATTATTTTTCCGTAGCAGCAAGGCTAAAAGAAAGTTTTAATAAGCCGGTTAGCCAGGGAGGGTTCTGGGCGCCTGATAAAAAACAATACATCTACTGGAGAGATAAAGATGGTTCCGTACATGGAGACAATTTTGTTACTCCCGTTAACTTCGCTGTTATTGCTTTCGGATTATGTGACGACGAAAAGAGGATAAAGATAATTCTCGACGAAATTGAAAAAAGGACATCTGCTGAAAACCTGTTTCATTGGCCTTTGTGTTTCGATTCTTACAGGGAAGAAGAGGTGGCAAGCTGGCAATGGCCATTTCCGACCTACGAAAACGGAGATATCTTCCCCACCTGGGGATATTTGGGAATCAGGTCTTATGTAGGTTATAAAAAGGAAATTGCATTGAAATACATCAGAAATATTCTACAACAATATAAAAAAGACGGTTTATCGTCCCAACGGTATTCCAGGATCACCCAGGAAGGACTGGGATCTGATATATTGGCAGGGATCTGTACTAGTATTACAGCATTGTACAGGGACATTTATGGTATCCGTCCGAGATGGAACAGGATGGGATTGGAACCAAATATGCTGAAAGAATTAAATGGGACAGAGTTCACGTATTCCCTTAGAGGTACGGATTATCATCTCAAACTGAATGTCAATGATTACATGATGAGTACTGATGGTTTTAAAATAAAAGTCTAACAAAAAAGCGAATAACAGCCAAACGAGGACAACCGATTGAAAATGTGCGGATAAAGTCCTTTGTTTGGTTTTTCTTTTGTGGCACTCAAAGCCACCCATAGGCAAAGATACGACAAAGTTCAATTACCACACCATTACCTCGCCATAAAACGCAAATCGACGATAAGTCGCTGTTCGTCTTCCTTTTGCGTTATGCTATATAACCTCTTATAGCTCAGAGTAAACTAATTTTGTAATCTGTAAAAACTTTGAGTTATGATGCAACGAAGCACATTCAAAATTCTGTTTTATTTGAAACGGAATAACATTAAGCCAGACGGAACTGTTCCGTTAATGGGTCGTATTACGATTGACAAAACAATCAGCCAATTCAGTTGTAAGATGACCGTACCGCCCAACCTTTGGGATACCAAAGCGGGACGGCTGACAGGTAAAAGCACCTTAGCGGTAAAAACCAATATCGCATTAGACAAAATTCGTGTTGATATTAACCGCCATTATCAGGAAGTAATGCAAATGGACGGTTTTGTTACTGCCGACAAGATAAAGAACGCCTATTTAGGTTTAGGGGTAAAGCAAGATACGTTCCTGACCCTCTTTGCAAAACACAATCAAGAATTTTCCCGAAAGGTAGGATATAACAGGGCAAAAGGCACATATGCAAGATATTGTCTTTTATATAAACACATAGAAAGCTATATCAAACGTGAATATAAGCGAGATGATATTTTTCTGAAAGAACTGAATCTTGCTTTTATCAATGGGTTTGAACACTATTTGAGAACGGAAAGGGAATGTTCTACCAATACGATATGGTCATATATGATAGGCGTAAAGCATATTGTTTCTATTGCTCGTAATTCGGGGCAGTTAGCTTTCAATCCTTTTGCGGGTTATCTGATAAGCCCCGAATCCAAAGACAGGGGATTCCTGAACAAGGAAGAAATAAACTTGCTTGTCAATGCCAAGATGAAAAATGCTCAATATGAATTAGTAAGGGATTTATTTGTGTTCTCGATTTTTACCGGGCTGAGTTATTCGGATGTAAAGAACTTAACGAAAGACCATCTTAAAACCTCGTTTGACGGTCATTTATGGATAATTACCCGCCGACAGAAAACGAACACCGATTCAAGTATCAGGTTATTGGAAGTGCCGAAGCGGATAATAGAGAAGTACAAAGGCTATTGCAGGGATAATCGTTTGTTTCCTGTTCCGAGTAACAGCTCGTGCAACAATATTCTGAAAAAGATAGCCAAACAATGCGGGATTAAAACCCGTTTGACCTACCACGTAGCGAGGCACACATTCTCGACTACACTTACTCTATCACAGGGAGTTCCGATAGAAACGGTCAGTAAAATGTTAGGGCATACGAATATTAAAACGACCCAAATTTACGCCAAGATAACGAAAGAGAAAATTTCGCAGGACATGGAAATCCTTTCGCATAAATTAGAATCTCTGGAAAAGCAAATTACGGAGAGAATATAATATAGAGCAGACCTTTCGGTCTGCTCTATATTATTAGTACTTCACAACCTTAATACCATTCCGATAATCAGTAGGTGTAATACCGCTATTCATCTTGAAATAACGGCTTAAGTAAGATTGGTCGGGGAAATTCAACTTATCTGCAATCTCCTGTATTGATAATTCAGTCGATTGAAGCAAAACTTTTATTTCTACTATAAGACGTTTATCTATAATAACTTTTGGTGATTCAGAGAAAACATTCTCCGTAGTGATTTTTCGTAAATATCTTGGGGTAATACATAATTTATCGGCATAAAAGAGCACCTCCCGATGTTCGCTAATATGCGTGTCAAGTAAGGATATGAATTGGTGAAATATCTCATGCTTACGAGTATAAGTGCCCACTAAGTGGTCAAAGTAAAGTTTACACTTATCATAAAGATACAAAATGTAATTTTGAAGAAAGTTCTGTTCCATAAGCCCTTTAAAATCATTATTTTCTTCTTGTACAATTTTAGCCATATCCATCCAACATTGTACTTTTTTTAAAAGCTCACTTTCTTCGGTATAAACATAAAATTGGGTATCCCGTAAATATCTGGAAAAAGATGCACCGAGCCTCAGAATGATATTATCATATAGCTCTTTCGAGAAAGTAAATGCCTTTGCGGCAAAATCAAGTGATGTATTAACAAAACCGAATGTAGTTCCAGGCAAGATAACCAACTCTGCATTTTTTGTTATTTCATGCTCTTGTATACCAATCGTTATTGTTGCTTTCCCATTCGTGCATAATAAAACAAAACCGCCCACTGTCTTATATAGATAGTGAGGTAGCGTCTCTTTTCTTATTTCGCCGTACCAAAATGAACGGTCATTAATAATAGAATAATCCATCGGTTCCTTTTCTTGCACAAATTTACGACTTTTTTCTTGATTTACAAGTCAAAAGTTCCGTTTTTGAAAAATCAAGTAGCTCTTTTGAAAATGCTTCACGGCTAATAATGAAGTAATTTTGCAATGATAAATCACTTGTGAGTAATAATAAGTGTTATAAACCATAATTTATTTAAGTATAAAGAGTATGATGAAGAATGTATTGGTTATTTCAGGCAGTCCGAGACGTAACGGCAATTCAGATATTCTCTCTGAACAGTTTGTCAAAGGTGCGGAAAATTCGGGAAATCGGGTAGAACAGATTTTCATACGTGATTTGAAACTTGGGTATTGCACAGGATGTGGATATTGTATGAAGACTGGCAAATGTAGTCTGAAGGATATGTTAAATGATATTCTTCCTAAATTACTGGAAGCTGATGTAATATGCTTTTCCAGCCCAGTCTATTGTTATAGCGTGACAGGTCAGATGAAAGTTTTCTTAGACAGATGCAGTCCTCTTATTGGTAAGATGAAAGATAAGGATTTTTATTACATGGTTACCGCTTGGGATACCCTTAAAGAGAATTTGGATATTACTATGCAGACCTTTCACGGCTTTGCTATTTGTTTTGACAACATTCGTGAGAAAGGCAGAGTTTATGGGGGAGATACTGATAAGAAAGGTGACGTTAAGAATACTCAAGCCTATGAAAAAGCCTATAATATGGGATTGAATATTAAATAGAAATATAGAGGGCAGCATAATTAGCAGTAAACTGTCTATAAATGAACCATATATAAAATAAGCCACTAAAAAATCAGTATGAAACAAGCAATTATCCCATGCAGAGTTTGATATTATCTACCTCTAATATAATTGCTTATGAATGATTTATTAAAAACGAGACTGTTCAGCCTATTGTCTGAACCCTCACAAACAAGTACAAACGAAGAAATACAAAACGCCTATGGGTGCTTTATGGAACAGGTGAAAACAGTCAGCCAGTCCCAAACAGACTACTCTGAAACCTATCGGATGCTGAATGACACTCGTATTGAGTTGGTATTCATAGAATCGCTTCATCGGTACGAGCAGGGGGGAAAATGCCCTAAAATTTGCCTACCTTAAAAAAGCAACCCTATTCCTCGAATCTGAAATTGATTTGCTGAAACTTCTGTTCCTGCAAACAAATCAGCCTGTCAAGAGCAGCGTTGCCCCTCACAAATCAAACGTCTATTTTATCCCCGACCCCAAACGGCTGGGAATTGATAGCATGGGAGAGCTTGCCACCACCTTTGAGCTATCCAACCAATTCTTAGACGAGAATGGGAACCCCGCTTCCTTTATTCATATCGCCGAAGCCTTAGAATTTGCGTTCAACTTTACTTTCGGAAATGCCTACAAATCCAAAGCAAGAATATTCAATCGAAAACCGTTCAACCTGACAAAATCCCTCGACCACCTGAAAAACCTACTAATCCGCGAAAGTCGGAATAGGGATAAAAACAAGATGAAAAAAGATGAATTTTCAATTCGCTGATTAATAAATTGTTGCAAACAAGATTTAGGGGAGTCCATAGGGATTCCCCTATTTAGTTTGCTTCGTTCTGCCGTCCTTTGCTTCGTCAATGCATTGAAAACAAAGAGTATTAATTTGAAAAACAAAGAAAAGCTATGTATTTGAATGAAGATAATTTTGAAAAGTGGATGCAGAAGCTATCCAAGAAATTAAGCGAAATCGGTCAGGATTTGAAATCGCTGATAAATACCGATAAGGTTTTCAATGAGGATGAAAAATTGCTTGATAACCAAGATTTGGCTTTCCTCTTAAAAGTATCAAAGCGAACACTCCAACGCTATCGGTCAAGTGGAAAGCTACCCTATTTTATGATAGGTCATAAAATCTACTACAAAGTGAACGATGTTCGGGAGTTTGTTCGCTCGCACATGGATTTTCAGACGTGGCAGGCGTTTGATAAGAAGCACCCGAAAGAAGAAGATAAGGACGAGAACGATGAATGATTCTGCATTTTCAGTTTAACGCAGAATAGTGCAAATGACGGAGGCTTGTTTTTAATTTACGCCTCCTGTTAATAGCTCCGCATTCATCCAAATCAACGCTGCTTTTCGTGCAGCATTTATTCGGCTGAATTAAGCAAGAGGGAACTGGACAAGTCCTGTTCTTCCCTCTTGCCCTGCGGGGCAAAACCTTAGGCTTCAGCAGTTTGATAAATCAAACTGTAATTAGTCCGATAATTAGCCATTTTTGGCTATTGTTAATTATCAGCTATTTAACTGTATAAATTTCGATTAAAAAGTAATTATCCATGCAAAATAAAGGTCAGAAAATCATATTTACCACGATTTCCATAGATACGGAAACTGCAAATTTAGTAGCGAAAATCGGTAAACGCTATTCGCTGAAAAAGAGTGAAGTTGTAAAGCTGGCTTTTCAGTATTTGGAGAAAGCCCATATCAATCCAGCCGATGCTCCCGAATCGGTAAAGTCGGAACTTGCCAAGATAAACAAACGGCAGGATGATATTATCCGTTTCATTCGCCATTACGAGGAAGAACAGCTAAATCCGATGATACGCACGAGCCACACGATAGCAACCAAATTCGATACGATTGTCAAAGCATTGGAAACGCTTGTTCTTTCACAGTTGGAACAGAGCCAAGAAAAATACCATACAGTATTACATAAAATCAGCGACCAATTCCAAAAGCATGCAGATGTAATCAATAATCAGGGAAAGCATATCGGCTCGTTACAACAGGTGCAGAAAAAGGACAATGCAAAGCTATTGAAGCTAATTAACCTGTATTCTGATTTGGCAACCTGTGGAGTAATGGACGGCAAGCGAAAAGAAAATCTAAAAGCTGAGATTATCGACCTGATAAACGAAAAATAGGAGTAATAACAGCCCATGAATATAGATTTTCCGCCACCATCCAAAGGAACATATAACAATGCAGGTAGTAGCCGAAGATTAGCTTCGTACTGCGAGCATGAGGATTTAGAACGTATGGAACAGGGAATCTATACAGAGGGATTTTTCAACTTGACGGATGATAATATCTACAAATCCCAAGTCATTAAAGATATAGATAGCAATATCGGTCAGCTTTTAAAGGCGGATGCCAAGTTTTATGCTATTCATGTAAGCCCGTCAGAAAAGGAACTTCGGGCAATGGGTAATACTGAACAGGAACAAGCCGAAGCTATGAAACGGTATATCCGTGAAGTCGTTATCCCTGAATATGCCAAGAACTTCAACAAAGGATTATCGGCAGAAAATATAAAATTCTATGGCAAAATACATTTCAGTCGAGACAGGTCAAACAATGAATTGAATATGCACTGCCATTTGATTGTCAGCCGTAAAGACCAATCCAACAAAAAGAAGCTATCGCCACTAACCAACCACAAGAACACTAAGAAAGGAGCAATCAAAGGAGGGTTTGACAGAAAAAAACTATTTCAGCAGGCGGAGAAAGGATTTGATAAGCTATTCAGCTACAACCGCCCTCTATCCGAATCCTTTGAATACTACAACACAATGAAGAACGGAACGATTTCCGACCAACTAAATATGCAGGAACGGCAACTTTCCGATGAAAGAAGAATGAATGAATGTAGTCAAGTCGGCATGAATGCAGATATGCAGACAGGCTTATCTGAAAATTTGCTTGAAGATAAGCAAGAAAACAACCTTTCAAATTTGAATGAAGATAAGCAAAACGGAAGTCAGGAAAACAAACAGTCTTTCAATCAATCGGATTTAGGTTTGTCTTCTGTATTAGGTTTACTTACGCCTGATGCCAACAACGAAGAAGAACAGATTCCGATGAAAAAGAAAATAAAGAAGAAGCCAAAGAAAGGGTTCAGGCGGTAGTACGGTTGGTTCCGAAGTTATTTCCCGCGCCTATGTCGGTTATTTCCCGCTCATGGCTTCCCAGCCGTTGGGAGGGCGGAAGCCCGCGGGAATAACCAACGGCACGAGAATAACTTCTACCGTCGTGAAGCTGGCGAACGGAGTAAAAAAAATAACTCGTCCATTTCAATGAATATTCAAAATAAAACGCTAAATTTGTACCGAGTTATTTGAGGAAATACAGCGCAAAACGCAGAAATAGGCACGGTTGCCAAATCGTTACCTCAATGGCTGAAAAATTCCACTTACAGCCTTTTGTTCAAAAGGTTATCTTCCTAAGATAATTTTCTAAAATAAAAAGCAAGGATAGTTTCGGCGCCCATAAAACCGGTACAGACCTTATATTTTATCCAGACAATCAGGAAATCATGACATTGACCATATCCTCGGCATCTCAGAATCCAATCGATATGGAAGTAGTTGAATGGAAGGCCAAAAGATATTCCTGGAAAATTACATCACAGGACCAATATGGATTCCGGATAAAAGGCCTGCAACCAGGAAGAAACTACCAATACTCAATCAACCATATATCAAAAAAGATCAGGGCCGAAAATGACGGAAGTATTTTCATCGGGCACAATTGTGAAACTCCAACAATATTTAATGTAAAATTATAATTGATTCAATTCTGAACTCTTTGTATAGGAAGATTAATCACCTATATTAAAACATGTTAGAATCATTTAGACATTTCCCAATAGAAAGAAAATACACCAAAAATGGAAATATGATCATGATATTCCGTATTTTTGCATGACAATAGAAATAAAAAGTTCGTTATGGGACGATTATATGACCGGCTAAGTGCCGATGTCCGTTATCAGGAGGGATTAAGTGCGTGTATCAATTGCGGAACATGCACAGCCATTTGCCCGGCAGCAGAATTTTATAATTATGATCCCCGACAGATCGCCAATACGGTTCAGACCAAAGATGACGATAAGATCGAGGAATTATTAAAAAGCGAAACCATTTGGTATTGCGGTGAATGTATGTCGTGTGTTACCCGTTGTCCACGTAAAAACGCACCGGGACTGATCATACTTGCCTTACGCACTTTATCACAGGATGAGGGATATTTTGTCGAATCGGAAAAAGGAAGACAGCAACTGGCATTGAAAAGGACTGTCGGAGACTGGATATTAAAATATGGTTATTGTGTTTACCCCAGGAATCTCTCTTTCGAAATGCATCCCGAATCCGGCCCCATATGGAAATGGGAACAGGAAAACCTGGATGATATATTTGACCGGTTAGGCGCTAACCTTGATGGGGAGGGTCCGGGCATTCTCCGTAAAATTCCTGATGAGTCGCTGGATGAGTTGAAACGTATTTTTGAAGTGACCGGTGGAATGGAGCGATTCCGGAAAATAGAAGAAGCTTCACGGAAAAAAGCGGAAGAAATGGGTATAGACCCCGATGATGAATACTTCGTAAAGGTATATACTGAAAATAGCGGAGACCACTCTTGATGAAAAGAGTGTAGACTTTTTAAAGTTTGAATCAATACAGATAAATAATATATGATCCAAGAAGGCAAACAGAAAATCTGGAAGGATTACCAGAAGGAAATTCCTGATGACAATTATTTCTATGTGAGAAGTTGTATCAGGCAGAATTTTTTCCCCGGATCAGAAGTTACTTTCCTGAAAATAATGAGGGATGAACTGGGGAAAAACATATACGAAACCGAATACCATACCTCATGCAGCGGTATCGGTTACCATTCGGATGTGGTTCCTTTGGAAACTACCATGACCGTTGTAGCACGTCAGTTTGCCTTAATGACCGAAGCCGGATATGAAAATTACGCGGCTTCCTGTATCACTTCATTCGGCTTGTATAGTGAGATACTGGAAACATGGAAACATTTTCCGGAAGTGTTGCAAAAAGTAAGGAAAAATCTGAAAGAAGCTACAGGAAGGGAGTTCAATACCCCCAAACACCTGGCACATGCCAGTGACATCATTTATAAGGTCCGTAATGAAATCGCCGACAAAGGCAAGTACCGGTTGATCAACCGTCATACGGGAAAACCGTTGCGGGTGGTGGAGCATATCGGATGCCATTATGCCAAAATGTTTCCGAATAAAGGCGTCGGTGGTGCGGAGTATCCTTATGTCCTGGCCGGAATGATCGAAGCCTGGGGAGGTGAAGTAGTGGATTATCCCGAACGCAGGCATTGTTGCGGGTTTGGATTTCGTCATTACCTCGTAAAAGCCAACCGGGGTTATTCTGTAGCCAATACCCATAAAAAGTTTGAATCGATGAAGCCATTCAAACCGGATATGATCATTACGAATTGTCCGGGTTGTCCTTATTTTCTGGACAGATGGCAATACACCATTGCAGAAATGGAAGGGACCACTTATGGTGAAGATGGTTACGGCATACCGGTATTTACCTATGAAGAAGTTGCCGGCCTGATCCTGGGATATGATCCCTGGGACCTGGGTTTACAGGTACATCAGGTATCGACGGAACCATTACTGGATAAAATCGGTATACCCTATAATCCCGATACCAAATATAAAGGAACGGATAATAAAGATCTGGGGGTTCCTGAAAAACCATTACGTTTAAAAACTATATGATCTGACAAAAGGCGTCCGGATGGAAGTAATAAAACTCTTTTCAGTCCTGACGTTTTATTTTTGGAACATACTTTTATATTCAGGTCAAGTTTTTGTTTTTCTACCTGAAACAATCCTCGTTTAAAAAGTTTATGTTTGCTGGAAGAAGAAAGCAAAATAGAAATTTTAAATACGTGATTCAGGAAGAAAAGACCTGAGTAAACAATTTGTTACAAAGCTGATTTACGAAAATTCGGGACAATGTCATAGTATGCCTGAATATTTTTTGATCCTGGCCGAAGAATTCGGGGCGGATGCATATTTGGCTACTTCCCCACAACATTTTTTCATCAAAATTAAAGACAATAAAGGATATTGGCATAACCTTGAGTTGACCTGCGGGGCAATCATCAACGATCAGAATTACCTGAATAGCGGGTTCATCAAGGCGGAAGCGTTACGCAATAAAGTTTATCTTGAGCCGATGGCACGTCAACAAGTCATTGCCGAAGTGATGATCGATCTGGCAAGAAATTATATCCGAAAATATGGTTATGACACATTTGTTCAACGCTGCATTGACACATCGCTGAAATACCACCCCAATAACATAAGAGCTTATCAGATACAGGCAAACTATCATACGGCGCGGGCCATGTATGTGATTGAACGAACAGGAGTTCTATCCCCAGATAAACTACCCGAATGCCCACAGGCATACAGGATGTATCAGACAATGCATCAATCGTACAAGGCATTGGATGATTTGGGATATGAGGAAATGCCACAGGGTGTCTATCAGGCTTGGCTCAACCGTGTTAACGAAGAAAAGGAAAAACCTGAAAACAAAAGGAATAAATTACAATTGCAACAAATTATACAATAAATACATAACCCCTATACTATGAAAAAATTTATCTTATCTTTCATCTGTTTACTGCCCTTGTGCAGTTTGTATGCTCAGGATGAAAACCCTTTTGCTAAATATGGATATGATGTTAAAGTGGTAACCTTGACCAACGGACGTTTCCCTGAATTTCATGACAGAGATAAAGTTGTTCAGATCGGTTCGGTACTTTTCAATACTGACAGTATGACTATTACTGGTGATGTTGAAATAGATACTACAGCAATGTGGCTTGATGCACATACGGTAAGCAGGTGGATTAGTCCTGACCCGTTGGCTGAAAAGTATTATCATATTTCGCCGTATGCGTATTGTGCTAATAACCCTATTAAGTACATCGATCCGGATGGAAGAAAAATTGTGATAATCCTTGGGAGAAATGAAAGTGGACAAATTTCTCAATCGTTAGAATATAAACAAAGTAAATTGTATAATTTGAATGGGGCTGAATATAACGGTAATGATGCTTTTGGAGTAAATGTAGGCGAAACTTTGAATAATCTAATGAAGGTTGAGGATAATAAAGATAACTTTGTTCAAAAAGTTGTATCTACACTTGAAAATAGCGATAAAACTCATTATATCGAAAATGATCCTTATGGATCTAATAGAGCCAGATCTCTAGACTATAATGAAGCCGAAAAGGGAAATCCAACAGGATCACATGTTATTGTAACCTTAGATGCAAATTCAGAAGGAGGAGGAGATACTCCTGAAACTAATTTAGGGCATGAATTAAGTCATTCATATGATTATGATCAAGGAAATAACAAAGGACAAACATCAATACCACCTTCAAGTAAAAGTCCAACAGAAATTAGGGCTGTAAATTTTGAGAATAGAATTAGAAATTTCTTTAAAATGGAATTACTTACAACATATGGTGGCAGACCAATAAATCCAAATCAATTAGAAGATGTAAAAAAGAAATAGCATGAAAAACAAAAAATATATAATCTTATTCTTAATATTTATTTGTTGTTCTAATAATGATGGTTATATAAATACAATATGCCGAGATATTGATTTTTCTTTATATGTTGTAGTACCTATGAAAAATGAAGAAGGAGAGAAAATATATGGTTATACGACTAACACCATTCTTTATTATGGAATTTATAATGAAAAATATGGTGAGAAATATTCATTTAAAGAATTCCTCATCAAACTGTTAAATGGTAAAATAATATTATATACAAAAAATTTGAAACACTATTGGGTTTGTCATCAAACAAATATAAATGAAGAATATAATCAAAAAGGATTTAGATTTATAAAAAATAATTATTTATTTGAGAATAAAAAAAATACCTTCCAAACAAAGTCAACATTAGATGAAAATCAAATGAGTAGTTTAATTAAAATTATGTTTGATCATGAGTATTATATAATTTTTAATGATAAAGAAGGTAAATTCTCTTTCAGAGATAAAAATTTTCAAGATAAAAAATAATGATTGGTACGATACTATCTCATACCAGTGCAGTGTAGATACCCTGTAAAATAAAAAATCAAAAGCTTGTGCATTGATAATTAGAAAAATACATATAACCGATATGTTAAAAAGTAAGAATGACATACAACACCTTATGTTAAAACTTGATCTGTCTCAAAAATATTTAAAACCATTAAAGTCTATTTAAATAAACCTTGAATTATTAAAACCGTGATGAAATTTTTTGTGATTTTTTTATTATTTGGAAATAGTTACCTTTTTGCACAATATGACAGCCTTACAATCAAATTGTATGATTTCTTAAAATCAAAAAAAGAAATGTCGGAAAATGTAAAAGTGGGGCAAACCATATTAATCATCAATGAACTTGTGTCTTATCAAGAATTTAAGAATCAAGAATATGGTATTTTTAGATTTGGCACTCTTTCAAGTCATACTTATATACATATTCTGTTAGTTGATAAAGAAAAGTATTTAATAGTTGACATGTATCAACCACTTGATATCATTTTAGAGCCCATCCTTAATTATCTAAAAACAAATACAAAAATTACTAAAAAAAATAGTATTCAGTATTTAGAAGCTGTATTGAAATTATATAAATTAAATACTGAAGAAATATCCTGGTGAATCGTTTATACAGCGTTTTAAGTGATGAGGAATTTATATTTATACATGTAGATATATGGCCATAAAATATTTATTCTTATTTTTATTTTATTCACCCATTTGTTTGGCTCAATCTGACACTATTTTTGTATTTGCTAAGTTAATTTCCAGTTCGTTTCTTGAAGGAAATAAATACGAACAAGACAGTATCATTTATAAAAATTCGACATACAATATACGAAAAGATAGTCTTAAGGAAGGTCAATGGTTATATTGGGAATATTTCAATCCAGAACGTTCTGTTGTTTATGAAACAACCAATTCAACTATACTATATGAAATAGATCCAAATATTGTGCGTTTTTTTATTAAAAATGGTTTGAATAGTTTTATAATAAAATCAAACTATTATATCAAGGTAAAAGGAAAATATATAAATGGGAAGAAAGAAGGAAAATGGGAAGTATACCTACCTGAAGGAAATTTATATAAAGAATTGATATATAAAAATGATGTTCTCCAAAAATTTATTGTTTATAATGATCTTAAAGAGATAGAATGTAATGGAAAAATTGGAGCAAATCTGAATTTTATTATAACAAAGGCAGGTACAACAAAAAAAATCCAAATGAATAATAAAGAAGTTGAAGATATATTTGGAGTTAATGATAAAGATTTCCCCCAAGTTGTAGATGTTTTTGTTAACTAAATACTTTGAATATCCATCTCTGTAAGAAGTTTTTTGATATCGATGCAGAGTCGAAAATATTCATGGTTGAACTTTACCACAAGAAAATAATGGTGACGAATTTGGCTCTGCAAACACACCTAATAATTTCCAAAATGGCAAATTACAAAAAAATGATGAGTGGAAGAAGAAAAAATTTAACTAAACAATGTGTATTAAGTATACATCTGTTTACTTTCTGCCATGTAGTTTCTGGACAAAATGCAGAATATCTTGAGCAAAAAGCCATAGATTATTTTTGCATCTTAGATTTGCATATGAAAATAAGCGATGATATAATAAAATTTAGTGGGAAAACAGAAGGTAAATTTAGCAGAATATATCAGGTTGCACATTGTATAAGGGATATAAATTTGCTGAAAGACAGTATTCCTAACCAATTAGAATTGGATAGCATAGATAGTGTCAATAAATCAAAATTGACAACTGTTAAACGAATACTTTTACCTGAAAATTGTATCTTTATACAAAGAAAATCTACTTCATTCAAAAAAGCTATTTATTCTTTGCATGTCTTTAATGCAATAAGATATAAAGAGAAATATTATGTAGAACTTTTACTGAAGAATAAAAATAATGAAACATGGGTAATCTGTTTTGGTTTTAACGAAGAAAATGAACCATCCGACTACTGCACTTCTTATGTAATCTTTTAAAAATTTCAGTAAGATATTGTATCGATATTACATCGTTGTCTTTAAAAAATAATTATGATAAGTAATTGTTCAAAATTATATCATTCATATATGGAATCATTTTTTACCCTTCTTTTTCTTGATAAAAAGAAGCAAAAATCAAGGCTTACTTCCTCAGCGACCAGTCACTGCATGCTACAGGACGCCGGAAGAACTCGCCTGACGGCTCAGACAACTTCCGGCTTGCCCCTTCACTTTGCAGGACTGGCACCCGCTTCCGGAAGGTCAGGCCTCCCTGGTGTAACACCCCTGTATGAGCAGGAGAACAGAAATATGAGATATGTGAACTAATTATGAACTTCTACTTATTTTTAATAAATAGATAGTCGAATAATGAAGATAAACAATCTTTTTTTTTTACATTCATCTTATTATCAATAGCTTACTGCAATGACCAGAACTCTTATTATAAGGCATATAATGAGTATGTTGATATGCTGGATGGAAAACAGCCGCTTGATTTCAAAAGAGCCGTTTTTATTACTGAAAATGCTTTTTATGATAATATTCTTGACTTTGAAGGTTTTTGTCAGAAAATAACGTTAGATGCTTTTATTTGTAAAAATCTAATTGGATCATTCGATTTAACCTATCCTGAAAAAGACAAAAATAAAACAATGGTTTATGCGTCGGTTTTTAGATATATGACCGATACTATTCCTATTCATGTTAACGATACAACTATCTTTCTTCACTTACCTTTCAGTTATAATTTTGACGATTTTGCAGGAGAAAAAGATTGGAGCAATACGTTTGTTACCAAACTACTTGAAACCCATAAAGGTAATTGTCACTCCTTACCCATTCTTTACAAACTGATCGTTGAAGAAATGGGAGGACGGGCATGGTTATCATTTGCTCCGAATCATTTATATATTAAGCTTCGCAACCAACAATCGGGATGGTACAATACGGAACTCACCAACGGCTATTTTCCTACCGATGCGTGGTTAATCGCATCGGGTTATATTCATTTGGATGCCGTTCGCAACGGAGTGTATATGGATACGTTATCACAGAAAGAATCGGTTGCCATGTGTCTGGTCGATTTGGCCGAAGGTTTCCAACGGAAATTCGGTAACGATTTCAATCCGGGTTTTGTATTGTCTTGTTGCGAAACAGCATTAAAACATTTCCCCGATTACGTAAATGCCTTGTTGTTGCAAGCCGAAACCCTAATGAGAGCCTACCGTAAACAACCCGATAAAAACTCACCTGAAAACAAAAAAATGTTCGAACGCCTCAACGGTATGTACGCCCGTATTCATCAACTTGGCTATCGAAAAATGCCCGACCAAATGTATCTGAAATGGCTTATGTCCTTGAAAGAACAGAAAGAATATCAAAATCAGACATTGATCTTCAATTAATTATATATTTCATTGTTTGAGTACTCAAATAATACCGGAGAAATAACAATTCCGTCATTCAATCGTAAAGAACAATTCCGTCAGACTTTTTCCGTAGAATTTTATATCTTCTGAGATAGCCCTTTGTTAAAGTTTTTAGCATATTCGGGATTTACTTCCCGTTTATGATGGATAAAATCCATTGCATATCAAATAATTAATATCTATGAAATTATTTCTGTTCTATATCCTGATTACTACATTCCCTTTTTTATGACCTTTATCTACGTATTCGTGAGCTTCAATAATTTCATCAATTGTATAAATCTTATCTATCACAGGTTTTAGAATATCCTTTTCTGCCAATTGTCTGACAGAATTCATGTACTCAATACTATTCTTTGGACTACCCTGATCAACCGAATGAAATTTTCCATGAGGGGCAAGTATTCTACGGTAATTCTTAATGTAAGGCTGGGATTTTTTAAAACCAACGGCATCAATTATAATGTCCCATCTATCATCCCTTTCTGTAAAATCTTCTTTGCTATAATCTATGGTATAGGTTGCACCAAGCGATTTTACCAACTCAAAATTAGACGTACTGCATACTCCTGTTACTTCTGCACCGCAGGCTTTGGCGATTTGAATCAATGATGTTCCGACAGATCCAGAAGCTCCATATATAAGAATTTTAAGATTATTGGCACTTTCTGCTGATTGACAAGGGAAAGCCGTTTTTTCAAGACACCACAATGCAATACTTCCTCCATATGCTATGGCAGCTGCGCCAATAAAATCCAAGTTTGAGGGAATATGTGAAACGTAACTTTGTTCCGGTAAACACTTATATTCCGCATATGTTCCTAAATTAGTTTTTGTTCCGCTTATTACAGTAGTTCCGAAAATTTTGTCTCCTTTTTTAAAACGAGTAACATTACTTCCTGTCTTTTCCACTTCACCGGAAATAATCATGCCGAGTATGGGGTTTCTCGGTTTGCCAAACCCGACAAATAGTCCTGCCATTATGCGCATATAAAATGGCAAAACGTTAAGCCTCCTAAGATAGGTGTCACTCGAAGTAACAGCTGTTGCATACAATCTCACAAGTATTTCATCCTCTTTGGGAGTAGGTTTCTCAAATTCCGTTACTTTGAGTACCTCCGGACTTCCATATTTTGTGCATACAACAGCTTTCATTTTTTGCATATCAGAAATTTATTTAAAATAACGATTCCTTTATTCAATAGTAAAGGGCAATTCTATCAAGCCTTTGCCGGATGATGATCCTCCGACAAAGATGGTATAATTACCGGAACGCGTTTCCATTCTTTCTGTATCCTCATAATATGATTCGAAAGCTGCAGGTTTCAGATTTATCTTCACTTTAGCAGAAGAACCGGCAGGAACACTAACCCTTTTGAATGCCCGTAACGATTTCACCGGCCCGTCTTTATCCGCATTATTCCGGACATAGACCTGTACCACTTCATCCCCGTCCATAGCACCGGTATTATGCAGATCAATATTCAGGTCAACGGATTTCCCTAGTTTTACCATATCCTTTGATAAGCTTACCTGACGATAATCAAAAGTGGTATAGCTGAGACCATGGCCAAACGGATAAACCGGTGACTGTTCCATGTACCTGTATGTACGTCCCTGCATTGAATAATCCTCAAAATCACCCAATTGGTCAACAGAAGTATAAAATGTTACCGGCAAACGACCGGCAGGGTTGTAATCGCCGAAAAGAATGTCGGCCACAGCTGTCCCGGCTGCCTGTCCGCCATACCATGCATTCAGAATAGCATCCGCATGTTGGTCGGCCCAATTCAATGCAATAGCGCTTCCAGAACAAAGAATAAAGATCAACGGCTTGTCTATCTTCCTTAATTCTTCCAGCATTCTCTTCTGGACGGCAGGAAGCTCGATATTAGTGCGATCCCCTTTCCTGAATCCCTCTATGTCTACCCCCATTTCTTCCCCTTCCAGCATAGGAGATATACCTCCCACAAAAACAATGGCATCTGCGTCCTTTACTTTTTGAACGGTCCGGGAAAAATCAACCAGCTTCTTCTCTCCTACTGTAAATTCAAGATGTCCGTCACCGCCAGCCTGGAAATACTCAATTCTCAATTGGTAACTTTCCCCTTTTTTTACCTCTTTTTCTATCGCTTTGGTCGTAATCGCATGGGTTCCCCAATCTTCAAAAGCGAGTTGATCATTGATATACAACCTGTAACCATCATCTCCGGATATAGTAAAAGAAATGGTTCCTGATACAGGCGCCTTGAAATTTCCCGTATAAACTGCTGAAAAATTATTCAGGGGAACATTATTGGCAAATTGTGTATTCCCGGTAGTCGTATACCGGATGCTTTGCGTCATTTCCTTTTGTATCGGATCCCCTTCCATATGGATATTGTTGTAATACTTTGCTTCAAAACCTTTTTTCCCATTGAGGCCGACAGCATCGGAGAACTCCTCCGTTACATACTCTTCTGTCAGTTCGCAACCCTTTTCATAGATGACTTCCTTTCCCGGTAATTTTTGGGTGATCCCTTTCAGAATAGTCACCGTAGATGAAGGAAATCCGTTATAATTGGCCCATAGCATCACGGAATCATTAGCATTGGGACCTACTACAGCTATTTTTTTGATTTCTTTGGATAACGGCAATGTCTTTTGTGAATTTTTCAGTAATACCATACTCTTACGGGCCATTTCCAGAGCTTTCTGCCTGTGTTCTTTCGAGTCGACAACACTGTATGGTATCTTGCTCCATTTCACCCTGTCATCGCTATCGAACATACCCAGTTCAAAACGGCCACGAAACAATCTTCGTAAAGCAACATCCACCTCATCTTCCGAGATCTGTCCCGATTTAAGGGCCTCCAGTACGGATCGGTAACTTTGTCCGCATTCAAGGTCCGTACCCGTCCTTATAGCATCGACCGATGCTGTAAGTGCATTTTCATGGGTTTCATGCCGGTTCCTTCTCCAGAAATCGTCTATGGCGCCACAGTCCGAAACCACTATTCCTTCATACTTCCATTCCTGTCGCAGGATGTCGTTCAATAAAAAATTACTGCCGCAACAGGGAGCTCCATCCAACCTGTTGTATGCGCACATTACCTCCTGGACATTCGCTTTTACCAACTCATGGAATGCAGGAAGATAAGTCTCCCTGAGGTCACGAGATGACACCGTTACGTCAAATTCATGCCGGTTCCATTCGGGTCCACTGTGTACTGCATAATGTTTGGCACAGGCATGTGTTTTAAAATACCTGGGATCATCTCCCTGTAAACCTTTTACAGCAGCAACCCCCATAACGCCCGTCAGGTAAGGATCTTCACCATAGGTTTCCATCCCCCTTCCCCAACGGGGATCCCTGAAAATATTTATATTGGGTGTCCAGAATGTCAGTCCCTTATAACGATCGTATTCTTTATTTTTCTGGTAATGATGATATTTAGCCCGCGCTTCATCTGAAATAACATCAAAAGTCTGGTAAACAGATTCTTCATCAAATGTAGCCGCTAGTGCTATGGCTTGTGGAAACACGGTGGCCAGTCCTGCCCGTGCAACACCGTGCAGGGCTTCATTCCACCAGTCGTATGGCGGAATACCCAGCCGATCTATGGCAGGTGTACTGTTCATCATCTGGGAAACTTTTTCTTCCAGGGTAAGCCTTCCTATCAGATCATCCACTCTTTTTTCAACAGATAATTTCGGATTCCGGAACGGATACTCGTAATGTTCAGAACAGGCGTCGAATCCGGCCAAAATCACGATCAGTAAGAAAAGTAACGCAATATTGTTTTTCATTTTCAGGTTTTATTGTTGTTAAACACTCATGCTATTTATTATTTTCTTAAGTCACATTGATCAAATGGATTACATTTATTAAATATGACTTTAATTGTTTTATTTTACTAATAAATAGCTAGTAAATATATGTGAAAATTATGATAAAACAATTTTCAGCCGGTCATTGGCTTTATCAAGACTAAATCTAAAAAAGCCTGTTCAGGATAAAAATCGTATCCAATAAAAAAAAATACCATACATTTGCACTTTATTCATTAAACATACTTAAGTATTATGGCTTATAAAATTAGTGACGATTGCACTGCTTGCGGTACTTGTATCGGCGAATGTCCTGTAGAAGCTATCTCGGAAGGCGATATTTATAAAATCGATCCAGAAACCTGTACTGATTGTGGTGCCTGTGCTGATGTCTGTCCTGTAGAGGCCATTCATCCTGAATAATTTTGACTCGTCAAAAAATAAAAAACCCGCTTAAATACGCGGGTTTTTTATTTACGTGTATGTCCTTTCATCAGGAAAAGATATGCGGATAAGCACTTTTACTGCTCTTCCGTTCCAATTGTAACACAAAACATGTGGACTTTATAAAAGACTCGTGTTTTGGTGTTCCGATCGGAATATATACTCTAAAACTCAACCGAACGCACATTATCCGCCATTGACCACTGCCATCGTCGAATGTCGTATGTGATGGAAGTCAAGTGAGGTCTTTGTAGTAACGGACACATCTTGTTCCGACATCATTTCCGGATAAAAAGAACCATCTATAACATTTTCTAAACTCCTCTCCTCCAGAAAATGACTTTACTGTAGAATTTCAATGATTCAAATTGTGTGATAATTTTAGCTAAAAAATATAACTTATGAGTATTTCCCTTCAATTCCCGATTATTTTTTATCCGGTACAAGGACCACTCGCCTGTTAATGCGTCTGTTACTTTCTGAAATATTCGGCACTATTGGTACTGAATCTCCTTTTGATATAATCTTTAACCGGTATGATTCAATACCATTTGTAATCAGGTAGTCTCTAACGGTTTCGGCACGCAACAAACCTTCGTTTATATTTACATTTAATGATCCCATATCACAGGTATGTCCTTCAACAATAAAATGCAGGTGTGGATAATTCTTTAAGATTTTGATCCTTGCGTTCCACTCGGTTTTTTGCACATCATCCAATACTATTTGATTAAATTTATATGATGATACGGGGATAGTCAACAGGGCTATTTCCAGTTCCTGTTCTTTTTTTTCATCATTGGTTAATTGTGCTTCTACCTCATTTCCTTTCATTCCTAATGATTTATCATCCTTATCTTTTTGTGTAATAAATAAAATTTCCGGCCTTTTATCTTTATTTTTCTCCGCTTCCACTGGTTTTCCCGCCCCGAAAGCGAGTTTTATTTTCACTCCTATCATCATAGGCGCCATTTTATCGGTAAAGGATTTTGAATTACCATCTTGTGTGTATTTCGAAACAAGCATGCTGTTGTAGTGATAGTTGGAAGGTTGCTCGGCATTATACCCCATAAGTGCATGGTTTTGCGTTTCTTTTAAGATATTGTTTAATCCAAAGTCGATACTAACTCCGGTATACAATGACCATTTGTCTGACAATTTCCATTTTATTCCGGCTTCGGCAGAAAGCATAATAGCAGGCTTGAATTTTACGCTGCCTTTTTCTTCTATATCTTCAAAAGTACCTAACCCACGAAAATAGGGTTGGAAAAGTTCGACGTTATATTGGGGATAATAAGCAGAAGTAATTATTTCTTCATATTTTCCGGTATATTTTGAACTGACAGGAAAAGCTATTTTTCCACCCGCTGCTGCGTAGAATTTTGTTTTACCGGTTGTTTGATATTGTACCATCAATGGAATATTGATAAATACCGACCATTGTTTTTCCTTGTAATTTTTAAGTGTATACCGGAATTCAAAATCTTCCGTACCGTCATAAACCGAATAAAAGTCGGATAGGGACGATAATTTATAATTCCTGTTCACAAACATGGCTTCCATACCGGTAGTTATCCCCCATTCAGGAGAAAAGAAAAAAGTATATCCTATGCCTGTATTACCGCCAAATCCAACTGCAGATTTTCCGATGGAAGGCTTATGTAAAAAAGTAGAAATTCCGCCCGTTCCATATATGGAGAATTCATGATGTACGTTTTGTCCTTTTGTTGTAAAGGAATATATAAATATCAGCGATGACAGTATAATTTTTATTTTTATTTTCATTTTGTTTGCTTTTTGTATAATCAGATAACTTGAATACAAATCTTATTCTACAACTATTTTCAACGTTTTTCCCGTCATATCGGATTTCAGGCGGATAAAATATGTACCGCTCTCGTTCGGCATGAGTACTTCTGTAAGAGGACCGGTAATATTTTGATTTCCTATTAATGCGCCCACACTATTATAAATTCCGATGATAGTTTTTTCAGGTAATTCGTCGAACTCATTTATCTCAACCGTTATATACTGTCCTCTTCTTACCGGATTCGGATAAGCCTTGATTCCTTCTCTTTCCAAAACTATCGCAGACGGACAGGTACGTAATACCGTGCCGTCTTTAGTGGTAACGATTACATGGTACATTGCCTGATCGTCCAATAAGTCGGTAATCTTTTCTCCGGCAGAATAATACTGACCGTTACCAATCAATTGATCATCCTTATACCATTGGTAAGCTACAAATTCGTACCCGCCGTTATTGTCTTTATTGTTGTTTACGAGCAATACATTACCCCATTTCTGTACGACGATCCTGTCAAAGTCGAACCGTTTTTCTATTACAAAGGTATAATCCCGGGTATTTGTGCCGCCCTCCGATTTTACAGTGAATGTTATCCGGTATATGCCGGCCCGGGTTACATCTATGGTGAAAACAGAACCTTCCGTACCTTCATGGATCACTGTGGCATTGTTTTCGGTTGTAATGCTTACGGTTATCATATCAACCCCGCAGTTAACGAGGTAAAGTTCATTGGGTTGATCGTACACGCTGTTCGAAACATCGATGCCCAGTACGCGTGTAGAGTTGCTGGTTACCTGCAGTTGCCGGGCTTCCTCTGTTTGTTCATAATTCGGATCATCATCCACATAAGCGGTAATAGTTACCATGCCATAGCTTTTCAATAACAAAGTTGTTTCGTCACTACTGATCTCTGCAATATTATTATCACTGCTTCTATATTTTACAACCTTACCTGAACTGGCTGTGGCCGACAATGTAAATTGGCCGCTGTTGTCTTCGATATTTAAGATTGCGGGCAGTGTGAAACTAATGGTCTGGGGGGCTTTTGTAATATTTGCCGTCAACCCGGTTGGCTGCACCAGGGTATAATTATCTTTGTCCGCACCTTTCAGGGACAAGCTTGCAGTTACAGCGATATCCGTCCCGGCGGTTGACTGTGTAAAAGTACCTGTCAGTTCGTCCAGAGCCACATCATCGCCGGGTATAGCTCCCTGCAAAGTGGCTCCCGAAATGGTTGCAGCGGTATTTCCGTCGTAAGGCTTATTGTTTGCCGAAGCTCCCGCTACGGTTAATTCTTTCGGGATTATGTTAAAAGCTGCCGTTCTTGTTCCGCTGTAGTTGTTTACGCCGGTAACGGTTACAACGGCTGCATTGGTTACATTCCTGTTGTTACTATATCTTAGTGTATAATCAATGCCTGGTTCCAGGACTGTTGCCCCGTTCCTGATCACAGGCTGCGGTTCAATTGCCGCGGCTGCATATGTACGGTCGACAATATGATCGATTGTAACGGAAGGGTCATCGATACGCAAACTGGTGGTCAATATCAGTTTTGTATTGTTTTCTTCCAGCGAAAGGATGGCTGGTTGGCCGGAAGGAACCCCGTTAATGGTAACCGGGTCGAACTTGCCGGCAATGTTGGCGATGCTTCCGCCGATGGTTTCCATAATAACATATTTCCCGGGTTTCCAGGAGGTAAGGTTCACTTTTATTTTTTGTACACCGAATGCTATATTCCCGTTGACCATAATTTTATCGGAAGTGATGCCGTCGTTACCGAGGTCTGTTTCGAGTGTTGCCCCGTCGAAAGTTACCATGTGGGCATTCACGGTAAGAACACCTTTGGCGTCGACTATTCCGCCGAACATGGAACTAACGTTACCTGTTGTGCCGATTGTTGTTCCACCGGCAGTGGTTAATACGGTTCCTGCATCCTGTGTATAGTTTCCTTTCCAGTCGCTGTTCAGTATTACGTTTCCCTGTGTCTGCCGGAACGCTCCCGTTGCGGTGTTGGCTCCCGCCAGGGTCAGGGTGCCGGTGCCGGTTTTCGAAACAATGCCTGCTCCGCTGATCACGTTGTTTTGTGTATAGTCCGCACTCCGGTTAAAAATAAGGGTGCCGCTGTTGTCGATAGCGGTTGTTGTTGTAACCGAGCCGTTACCGGAGAGTGTCATCGTTGCCCCGGCAGCGATGTTTAACCCGTTTACAAAATCGAGGGTGTTGGCAAAGCCTGCACTGCCTGCTGTTATATCAAGGCTGCCGGTACGGGTCTGGCCTTTGTCGGGGGCGTTGATCCCGGTAATGTTTCCGCCGGAAAAACTGTAGTTCCCACCGGAAATATTCATTCCTGAAACTGTAACATCTGTGTTAGCTATGGTAATAGCCTGATTTAGTCCCGTATTGTCAAACGAAACATAGTCATTATCGATGTATATCTCCGGATTTGTCGCCACATCTTTCCAGTTGTTTGTTGTTGTTATATCCCAGGCGCCTCCGGTGGTTCCGGTCCATAGCAGGTCCAGGCTGAGTTTTTTCGTTTCCAGGATCAGTTGTGTTGCTGTACTTGTGGAAAGATCTGCTTTTTGCCGGCCCACGACCGGAGTCCCGTTGAGTGTGACGTTGAATTTTGCGGGGTCGATTCCCCCGGCTGTTGAAATGACCGTGTATGTCCCGCCGTCGATCCAGTTTCCGAGGTTTACCGTGCTGTTGCTTCCGTAATTTACATTGCCGGTCGAGATGATTTTACCGGAGTTTGCCGTTCCCGTGAGGACTGTACTGAGTGTGGCCCCGTTAAGGGTCAACGGACCGGTGTTAAGGGTTCCCGGCAAATTGACGGTTCCCGAAAAACTTGTAGCACCGCCGATGGTTGCTGCGTCAGCGGCTGTTAAAATGGTTCCGGCTGACTGGTTGTAGGAGCCTGCCCACGAACCGGCCAGCATGACCGTCCCTGCCTGCTGGGTAAATGTGCCGGTTCCGGTTTTGGCTCCGGAGAGGGTCAACATGCCGGTTCCGGTTTTCAATACAGTGCCGGTTCCGGTGATATCGCCGGTCAATGTGTAATCGCTGTTTTGGTTGAAAACGAAGTTGCCGTTGCTGGCCACATTCATCTGACCGGCTAGCAGTCCGCCGTCAGCAAGTGTCATCGTGCCGCTGCCCGCCACAGTAATGCCGTTTACAAAGTTTACGCTGTTGGCGAATGTTGCGCTGCCTCCGGTAATATCCAGCCGTCCTGTGGTGGTTTGCCCGGCAGCAACCGGAACGATACCGGAAATGCCGCCGCCGGTAAAGGAGTATGTTCCGCTGCTCACCTCCATCCCGGAGGTTTGTACTCCGCCGGCCTGAACGTTTACCGTACCCGGCGCTGTTCCGTCGAACAGGGCATAATCATTGGCAGCGAAATCATTGGGGGCATTGCTCCAGTTCAGGTCGGTATTGTTCCATATGCCTGTTGCGGCTGCGTTATTCCATATCTGGTCGAGGTTACCCTGGTTGATGGCATTAAGTATAAGGGAAGTCCCGTTAAAAGCCTGTGTGACATTCATACGACTGGAAAGCGGCTGTCCGTTGAGTGTAATTGTATTGTCCGCGGCAAATCCGTCTGCGGTAATCCCACCCGTAGCTGTCATCACGGTAAAGATTCCCGTATTCCATGTACCAAGATCAATTTTATTAACATTGGAAGTATTAGAAGTAACAGTTCCCGTAATATTGATTTTATCGGAAGTATTATTTGTACCGAGATCCAGCTTCAAAAGTACTCCATTCAGGTTTACATTTCCTGTAAATGACAATATACCTGTTGTTTTTGCCGGATCAACCGATATTCCGTAGCTGCTGGTATATGGAAATCTGTCGCTGTCCGGGCTGAGTGTTCCGGTAATATCAAATCCCTGTTGCGAGGTAATTGTCCCCATGCCGGCGATTGTTACAGCAGGGCTACTCACCGTGAATTTATCCGTACCTCCGGTAATAAAGTTTGCTCCGTCGACTACGCGAAATGTTCCGCTGTTGAGTGTGACTTTACCGCTGTTTGTACCATTGGGATTAAGCAGGTTGTTTCCCGCAAATTGTACAAAACCGTTACCGGTCAGTTGAAGTGCGTTTCCTCCGGAGCTCCCGCTACTGATGGGATCATCAAAATATATGTTGGCGTTGGTGGTGCTAAGCGCCAACGTAGTATTTCTGTTCAGGAATATTGAGTTAGAAATACCGGTAGAAGGGTCGAATATATTTCCTCTGTAGCTTACACCGCTTTTGTTACCCGAGAAAGCAACAGTACTCCCGTTGGCATTAAGGGTCAGTATTGCCGGAGTCTGTCCTCCTGTTATATATACAGCCCCGCCATCGCCCGCAGCCAGGTTCCCGAGAAAGTTACCGGGATTAATGGTTACCGACTGACCGGAATATAGGGCGCCGCCTTCCATCTTTGAGGTGTTTGCAGAAAATAATGCAGCCGCTATGTTGATTGTACCCGTGTTATAGATCGCCCCACCCCTGTTCCCGGATGAATTTGAAACAAATATAACGGTTCCCAGGTCTGTTGTACCGGTATTATAAAGTGCCCCACCCGACAAAACCGAGTTGTTGCCGGTATATTGCAAATTGCCCGGTGCTGTAAGAGTGCCGCTGATATTCATTGCACCTCCTGTTGAAGTTGCGGTATTTCCGGAAAAGCTGTAATACGAACCGGTTCCCGAAGTGAGCGTCAAAGCGGCTCCCGTACCGATGTTGACGGCAGCTCCCGTACCCGGTGTGGAACCTCCGCTGAATGTTAATGATACATTATTGTCAAGGCTGATGGCTCCTTTTGAGTTGTCGGAGACATTAAGCCGGTGGATAATGCTCCCGGCACCGTTCAGGGTGATGGTGTTCCCGATGTAAAGCGTCGGGATCAAAGCATTTTTACTCAAAAAATTCAATTTCCCGAAATTGGTTCCAAGTTGATTTAAATTATTGATTTTTAAACCGCCACTGTAAAAATCAATGCCGTTTAAAAAAGAACTCTTCACAGAACCTGTTAAATCCAACATCCCGTTGAATGGAACTATCAGAACATAGTCGGAAGCGGTTCCGTATGCTCCTATATTCAGCTTACCGTTTGCGGAAGGGCTTGCCGATGTAAATGTTGTACCACTGGCATTGTTGGTATAAATAATTCCACCGTTAAATCTATAATCGTCATTTCCCCGTATAAACATGCCTGCAGATCTTGTACCGAGCGGGCCAACCGTAATATTACGCCCAGAGCTGTTATCACTGTCGAATGTCACAATATCGCCGTTTCTAAACAGGATCACATTATTATTCTGAACATTTTTCCAGGAATTGGCAGTGGAAATATCCCACATGGCACCAGGATTCCCTATCCATACATTTGCAGTATTCTGGCCATACGTTATTGTTGTTATGTTCAGTAATATTACGAAAAATAGAGGTAATTTCAGTTTCATTGATTTATATTTTATATCCGGTTACTGATTATCTTATTCAAGAAAATATATAGATAAAATATTACATTTCAATTGATAAAATTAAACTTTCAAATAATAAAACCGATGTTTAGGTTTTTATTATTCAATTTCGAAAGTGTTAATTTTTCAATGTTATTATTGAACTTTTTTGCTTCCAGTATGCAGTTATCTTATCAAAAGAATCAAATATCTTATTAGTTGATATTGTCTGCTCTAATGATCGTAGCAATGCCTTACCATGAAGGTCAGCTATTTAACGGAAAAAGATTCGACAATACAAATATTTCATCAGATCTTCAAATCAGCGAAAGATGAATTACTTTCAAAAATAGGTAATTTTTTTTGTAAAATAATATTTTGTAAGTATGTCTGGCAACAGAATTAGCCATATTTACTAGTTTGAGAATTCAAAATAATGGAATGTCTATTTTCCTGGAATTCTCATTGTTGTGAGATTTTTCCATGATATCAGTTGATGAAATGGGATGCCCAGTCAAAGATGGTTGTTTTCGAAGATTTGCCACCTTTACCATACACCAATGCTGATATGGCCGGGGCTCTGATGGGTAACCGGATCTATCTGGCAGGCGGATCGATCAATAGTAAGCCGGGAACAAAATGTATATACCTGGACATGTCCGATACCGGAAAAAAAGAATGGAAATTCATTCCTAATTTTCCAGGCTCTCCCAGATTACAACCTGTTGCAGCAGCCCAAAACGGAGGAGAGGAAACCTGCTTGTTTCTATTCGGGGGATTTAATACTGACCCGGAGAACAATATGAAACCACAGATCATGACGGATGGCTATAAATACATTCCATCACAAAACTCGTGGACGAAGCTGTCAGAAATAATGATTGAAGGTAAATCCCGTACAATGGTAGGAACATCCGCTATTCCTGCCGGCACAGGACACATCCTGTTTGTGGGTGGGGTCAATAAAGAAATATTCTTCTACGATCAGGATATTGTGCGGCAAATCAATCAGGCCGATAATGCTCAAAACAAACAATTGCTGGAACAACTCACATCTGATCGACTGGAGTATTGGATGCAACCTCCGGCTTATTTCAGGTTTAACCGGGATATCATCACATACCACACCATCACCAATACCTGGATCAAAGCTGCCGAAGCACCCTGGCAGGGAGTAGCAGGTGCGGCAGTTGTGAAAACCAGTGATGGGTTTATAGTGGTCAATGGTGAAATTAAACCGGGAGTACGTACCAATGAAGCGGATCGGGTGAGTATGTTTACCCAGGCAAATTTCGGAATGATCAATTATCTTGTCTTGTTCCTGTATTTGATCGGAATGTTATTGCTGGGGTTTTATTTTATGAAAAGAACCACAGGAACAGATGATTTTTTCCAGGGTGGACAACGTATACCCTGGTGGGCGGCAGGCATCAGTATTTTTGCAACGGCATTGAGTGCCATTACTTTCCTGTCGATCCCGGCTAAAGCCTATGCCACGGATTGGCGGATGCTGATCTTCAATATAGCTATTATCCTTGTTGTGCCTATTGTTATCAGATTTTACCTCCCGTTCTTCAGGAAACTGAATGTGGCTTCGGCTTATCAATATCTGGAAAACCGCTTTAACAGGCCGGTCCGGTTCTTTGCATCAGGATTGTTCTGTTTCTTCATGATCACACGCATTGCTATTGTACTGTTTCTTCCTTCCATCGCATTAAATGCCGTGACCGGACTGAATGTCTATTTCTGTATTCTGGTCATGGGACTTATTACTATTGCATATTGTACTATGGGAGGCGTTGAGGCGGTTATCTGGGGTGATGTGATCCAAGGGTTTGTGCTGGTTTTTGGCGCACTGATAGCGTTATTATACATGATTTCCGGAACAGAAGACGGATTAGGAGGTTTTATCACAATGGCCTCGGAATCAGGAAAATTCCACACCTTTGATTTTTCCTTTAACTGGACACAGCCCGTATTTTGGGTCACTATACTAGGCGGATTGGCCAATCAACTGATTACTTATACCAGTGACCAATCCGTTATTCAGCGCTACATGACGACCAAAGACAAAAAAGCTGCTTCCCGGAGTATCTGGCTGAACGGGATACTCAGCATTCCGGTGTCCATCATTTTCTTTCTGATAGGAACGGGATTATATACTTTCTATAGAAGCCACCCGCAAAACCTGAATATGACCATGCAGAACCAGGATGCTATTTTTCCTCATTTCATGGTTTCTGAATTACCTGTGGGTCTGGCTGGATTATTGATTGCCGCCGTATTCTCAGCTGCCATGTCAACACTCTCTTCTAATATTAATTCCGTATCTACTGCGATCACAGAAGATTTTTTTCAACAAATACGTGTACATCTTGAAGAAAAAACCCGGATGCGTATCGCACGTATTTCAGGTATATTGGTCGGCCTTATAGGTACGACTTTTGCCCTTGGACTGGCAACCTGGGATATTAAATCGTTATGGGACCAGTTCAATGTTTTTCTCGGCTTGTTAACCAGCGGATTGGGTGGATTATTCCTGATGGGAATATGTACGAAAAGGATCAACGGAACCTCCGCTATGATCGGCTTATTTGCCAGCATCCTGTTACTGCTTTTGATCAGAAGCCATACACAAATATCGTTTCTGCTATTCGGTTTTATCGGTTTGATAACTAGTTTTGTTGTCGGCTGGTTGTGCAGTTTTATTATCAATAATAAATTGAATGGTCAATCCTTAAATCATCCATCTAAATGACACCTATAAAAATATCTGTTTTATTAATTGTTATTTCTTTAAGTTCCTGTTCCAAAACAGTATCTGTTCGTTTTGAATCCGAACAACCGGTATACCCCGTTTTGACAATGAAAGAATACAATCCTGTTTTAAAAATGCAATTCATTAAAACAGCACCCGATAATTATACAATCGAAGAAATCAAACTTTCCTTATCCGGGACGACACAAGAAGATCAGATAGAATCCATATCGCTTTTTGTTGGTGGAAAGAAAGGGTCGTTTGCAACCAAACAACAATTCGGACAAACAGTTCTACCTTCTTCTGAAGTAACTTTTAAAGACCAGCTTCCGATAGATACTGATACCATAGTCATGTGGGTCTCTATGAAACTGAAACCATCCGTTGACCTAACCGGAATGGTAAATGCCACTTGTGTTTCTGTCAAAACCAATGCAGACCGAATCATCATTCCCGAAGGGAAAAATCCGGGACTTCGCGTTGGCGTGGCTGTACGTCAACATATGGAAGACAATGTCCATACTTCCCGTATCCCCGGGTTGGCTACTTCCCGAAAAGGAACATTATTGGCCATTTATGATGTCCGGCGTGATTCAGGGCGTGATTTACAGGGCAATATAGACATTGGATTGAACAGAAGCTTCGATGGAGGCAATACTTGGCAACCCATGCAGATTGTCTTGGATCGCGGAGAATGGGGTGGATTGGATGAAAAATTCAATGGTATCAGTGATGCCTGTATTCTTGTCGATCAAAATTCCGGAGATATTTTCATTGCTGGAAC
>JAISOY010000011.1 GCA_031275285.1 Bacteroidales bacterium
TTTTATAATTTGTTTAAATGGTAAAAAAATCATATATCAAATCCGATGGTTTTATTTAAACGACGGATTTCATGAATTTCCCGGACTCAAAAATAAAACCGTCCGAAATACTTTCCAATTGCATTGTTGTGTCTTTGCCCCTTCTTTGAATAACAGATGAATCTTTCTGTTCAATCGTTTGATGTGTGTCCTGAAATCAAGATTTTTTCGTTCAATTTTCCAATTGCGGTTCTGATTTTTTGTGCATGAACCACAAAGATGATTTTTGTAAAATACAAACATGCATAAGCAAATCAACAGATTCAATACATGAGCAAAGATTGATAATAAAAACTTGGGACGGGGTAACACCCCGCCCCAAAATTAAAACATAATTACCCTGCAGGCGTAGGTGTCGTAGAAGAAGGAGTAGGAGTGGGAGTAGTTGCAGCGCAACTGTCGCTGCAGTTCCCGCAAAAAGCACCGTTGCAGAATTGGTAATCCTTGTCACAACTAGTGCATTTAGCAAAACCGCACCCCGATTTATCTCCACTTGCTCCTCCAACAACATTTATCATCAACATATTGTTCAATGTTTCATCACTGAACAGTTCTGCTGCTTCTTCAAACTGCATCCCGACCTTTGAAGCCAGTTCTTCTTTTTTGCTCACCATTGATTTGTTCATTTAATTTGGTTTTAAATTAATAAAAAAACTCACTGAAATTTGTTTGTTGTTTCCCGGCTTTGATCGAATTGAATAAACGTACTGATATCCCGTGTAAAGATTTGCCGGTAATAATTTTTCAAATCAGATACCAATTGCCGGTTTTCGTACAGCATCATCATAGCTTTATCGCAAACATCCGGGTTACTACGGTGTAATTCGCTGAATATTTTAGTTTTATTTGCTATTGGAAATACTGTTTCGGCAATCAAAAGTTTATTATAGATAAAATCCTGAGTGATGATCTCATAAGGAGCTTTTTGTCTGAAAATGTGCCCTACCTTGATATCTTTCATTAATAAACAAACTCCACCTTCGAGCCACGTTTTCAGGCTCAGGTAAGCCTCATCGCAGCCATAGGTGCGCAATCCGTTTAACCCTTTCAGATATTGCCAGTAGCGCTTACTCATTGCATAGCAGGCTCCAATAAGGCAGGATATTGGAATTAATGATTCATCCGGAATAGCATCCATGTATCTCCATTGTATGTCTAATATGCTGTTACCGGAATTATCATCCATATTGATACAGGCTCCCATAGATTTAGGACTATCTATTATTTTAAATTGTCCATCCAAAGGGAAACACCTGAGACAATACGCAGCACGGTCATTGTTGTCAAGGACTTTAGTTACCTCGTTCCACCAGTGATTATAATAAAACCTCATATGTCCGTCAAACAGGATAAAATAAGGTGTTTCGCATAATTCAACTCCAATATCCCGTGAACGCGCTACTCCTTGACGTATTGCATTATAATAGTATCTGGCGCCGTATTGTATGGCTACGGCTTTGTAATCAGTGTCATCTTCCGAACAGTCGTTGATCAGTATTATATCTACGCATTCGCCTGCGGTTTCGCGTATGCTGGCAAGCGTTCTTTCTATTTCGCTTCCTTCGTTCAAAAAAGGGATGATAGCTGTTAACTTGTTCATGACGTTACATTTTTGAGGGCGATACATCCTTTTAAGCGAAGACCCCGTATAAACTCATACATAAAATCGAAATATACATTCTTAGAAAAAAATGACTGTTCATTGAATTCCTCTAATTTTTTCAAAAACCCGTCCAATTCCGCTTTTTCTTCACAATCTACAACAATACAGGATAACAGATAGTTCAGCATCTCGTATTGAATTACAGTGGCATTTGATTGTTGCAATGCATAATATTTTGAAGTTGCCTGCACGGACGAACGCCTGTAACGAAGAAGAACTTGAGGCAGATTATGCAGTCGTAGCCCTGCTTGAGCCATTTCAGCCCACATTTTAAAATCATCGGCAAAAATATATTCCCGCCTGTAACGGATGTTGTGTTCCATCAACACATCCCGCCGTATCATAACGCTTGGATTAGCAATGGGATTGTGTTTTATCATCAGATTTACAATATCATCATGTTCGCTTTCACAGATTATGTCTCCGCGTTGCGAACCGAACATCCGTATTGCCGAACCGCAAGCCGCCGTTTCCGGGTGTTGCTCCATATATTCATATTGAACCTTCAACCGTTCGGGCATCATAACATCATCATGATCCATCCTTGCAATGTATTTTCCCCGTGCTGTTTCTAAACCACAATTCAAAGTTGAAATGAAATCATGCGGACATAAGATATATTGTATACGGTCGTCACTATATGATTGTATAATTTCCGCACTCCCATCGGTTGAACCATCATCAAGCGCCAACAGTTCAAAATCGGTGAATGTTTGGTGCAAAATGCTGTCCATCGTTTCCCTCAGGAAAGCACTGGCATTATATACAGGCATTAAAATAGTAATTGCAGGCATATGACAAATATTAGCTTGATGATTTTCGATAAATATCTAATAATTAGCGTGATGTAAATACATGTTTTGGTTTTATATCGTTGAAAATAAGCATAGTATAATATAATGTGCTTATGAAATATTAAAGCACATTTGAAACAAAGATATAAAAAAATATTTAAAACAAACAAATATTGATATTTTTTTGTTCTTCAAAGCCAACCCTGCTATCTGTTTAACAATAGGGCAAACGCATGAAATCTGTAGTTTTGGAGTATGGAATCTATCAAGAGTTATTTCGAGTCAGTGACAGACTTTCGTATAGAGAAGAAGTGTCACCATAAGTTGTGCGATATGCTGATAATAGGACTTTTGACCTATTTGAGCCATGGGAAAGATTATGAAGATATGGTCTTATTTGGTAACACGCATGAAGAATTTTTGAAAGAATTTTTAGAATTGAAAAATGGAATACCTTCTCATGACACCTTTAATAGAGTGTTTTCGGTATTGGAACCTTCTGTACTTGGGGGCTGTTTAGAATCTCACGGACGAGAGGTATTGGATATTTTGTCGGAAAAGCAAATCTGTTTTGACGGGAAAAAAGTCAAAGGCGCCAATCCCAAAACATGGGGCAATGCAGGTTTCTATATTATCAATGTATGGGTTTCAGAAAACAACTTATGTATAGGTCAGAAAAAAGTAGAAGATAAGAGTAATGAAATTACAACCAGTCCTGCCCTATTGTAAGAAATTGACATTGAAAATGCTGTTGTGAGTATTGATGCTATAGGCTGTCAACGCTAAATAGCCGAAATCATCATAGATAAGAAAGGGCATTATCTGCTTGCGTAAAAAGGTAATCAGGAGGAACTTTTCACAGATGTAGAAAGTAGATTTAAGACATGCCGTGCAGATAACATTTCGGAAGAATGGAAGTACGACCACGGTCGTTACGAAACCCGCAAATGCAGTATATTAAAAGCAGAGCTTGTTTTATTGGAAGAGAACCTGAGTCAATGGAAAGGGTTGAAAACATTGGTAAAGATAGAAGCAACACGACAGATTAAAGAAACACAAAGCAAGGAAACCCGTTATTATATCAGTGATGAAGAAAATCTAAGCGCTGGTTATTTTAATGCATTAGTCAGGGGGCATTAGGGAATAGAAAATCACTTGCATTGGCATCTGGATGTAACTTTTAGAGAGGATGCCTGTAGAGCAAGAAAAGGATATGCTGTTGAAAATCTTTCTTTATTAAGAAAACTGGCTTTGCAAATCATCAGAGAGGATGATAGTAAGTTGAGCCTTAAGAAACGAAGATTAAAAGCAGCTTATGACTTAAATTATCTCATAAAATTGATTACTTAATTTCATACGTTTGCCCTATTTAACGAATGCGGCATATGTATCAGTTTTGTGTTGATTGGAAGAGAATTTCACCAGTCGAACCGGATCACTAGTAAATTTTGTAAGCAGGGAACCCAAATAGACTGTGATAAAGTGGTCGGTTCCTGTTTTTCCAAAATTTTTGGTTTTATTTCGTGGGCCGAACTGGGTGCAGTATGGTTTATTACTTCCCCTATGTGGGTGAGCCTGTCAACATGGTTGGATATATGGGTTTCTCCGTTATGGTATTTTGTATTGGTCGCTTTGCTCTTTACTTTATGGTCACTATCAATACAAGCATTTGTGATACAAAGGCCCGATTGCCGGTTCAGGGAAGGTGAAAGAAGGACAATCGGCAAATATCCGCTTCCTGAATTTTCCGGATCAGGAGTACGCAATAGTCAAGGGAATGGTTCATCATATTTCCATAGTGCCATCCGGCGACAGTTATATTGTGGAAATTAGTTTTCCAGACGGATTGATGACTTCTTACGGGAAGGAATTGCCGTTTACCCAGGAAATGCAGGCGACTGCAGAAATCATTACCGATGATCTCCGTCAGTTGGAAAGATTATTTATGCCTGTAAAGAAAATATTTAGCGGTCAACAATAGAAAATTCGTTATTTTGCGAATAAAACCTGGTTCTTCTTTTTAAATTTAATATGTTTCAGTACTTTTTGAATAAATAATTCCTGCTAATTATTATCTTCGCAACGTTATTGTGAAAATTTGTCCGGTAAATGAGTGATATTGAAAATTCTTTAAAATGTATTCATCATGAAAAAAACTGATCTCTTTGTTATTTTAATTGTCGTTTTGGTGTTGGCTCCTTTCTTTATTTTTGACAGTGTTTATCAGGGATACAACAATTTCAATGCGGCTTATCCCCTGGTCATGGCTTTTATAAAATTTGCTGTCTTGGCCACTTTCGGAGAGATGCTCGGGTTAAGGATCAAGACCGGTAAATATACGGCACCCGGATACGGATTATTGCCCCGTTGTATTGTATGGGGACTTTTGGGGATGTGGATTGCCCTTGCGATGGGTGTTTTCAGCAAAGGAATTCCCGGATATCTGGATCGGTTTTCATTGTTTAATGGTGTTGCAGAGTCTATGGCCATGGGATTTTCAGGGATGAAATTATGTGGTGCGTTTTTTATCAGTGTCATGATGAATACTTCTTTTGCTCCTGTTTTTATGACTTTACATAAAGTTACCGATACCCATATCCTGAATCATGGAGGAAAAGTAGGTGCATTGCTGAAACCCATTCCTGTCGGTAAAATACTATCCGGTCTTAACTGGGAAGTACAATGGGGATTTGTTTTTAAGAAAACGATTCCTTTCTTCTGGATACCTGCACATACCCTTACGTTTATTTTACCACAACATATGCAGGTCCTTTTTGCAGCTTTTTGCAGTATCATTCTGGGATTGATCCTTTCCATTGCTGCCAGGAAAAAATAAAAATATATATATCAAAAATACGTTCAATACATGTCAGATACTCCGATCCCACGTCATATCGTTGACCAGGCCAAAAAAGAAAGCGGTCTGGCAGATATCGGCAGGGCCTCTATCCGTGAAGTCGTCCGGTTGGTTAGTAATATTGAAAAATCGAGCGGACAACAATTTATAAAAATGGAGATGGGGGTTCCCGGTCTTCCTCCTGCATCCGTAGGGATAGAAGCCCAGATTGAAGCATTACGCAAAGGTGTTGCAGCCATTTACCCCTCTATAGAAGGCGTTGGGGAACTAAAGAAGGAAGCTTCCCGCTATGCCCGGTTGTTTCTGGATCTGGATATTGATCCTTCCGGATGCATACCAACCGTAGGGTCGATGCAGGCCAGCCTTACGGCTTTTATGGTCAACAGCCGCTGTCATACCGGTAAAGAGTATACCTTGTTTATCGATCCTGGTTTTCCTGTCCAGAAGCAGCAACATCAGGTATTGGGGTTAAAATACAAGACTTTCGATGTCTACAATTACCGTGGAACGAAGTTGCGTGAAAAACTGGAAGAATACCTTAAAGAGGGAAATATCCATACCATCGTATATTCCAATCCGAACAATCCGTCATGGATCTGTTTTACGGAAAATGAATTACGTATTATTGGCGAATTAGCGACGAAATATGATGTGATCATCATGGAAGACCTGGCATATTTCGGAATGGATTTCCGTCAGGATTATTTTGGATGCGGCAGTGCTCCATATCAGCCGTCGGTAGGCCACTATACCGATAATTACCTGATCCTTTTTTCCGGCTCCAAGGTATTCAGTTATGCCGGAGAACGCATTGCTCTGATGATGATCGGGAACAAACAATATGCCCGTCATTATCCTGACCTGAAGCGTTATTACTCTTCGGATAACTTCGGGCATGCCGCTGTTTACGGGGCTTTATATGCCATATCTTCAGGAACTGGTCATTCGGCACAATATGCCCTTGCTGCAATGTTAAAGGCTGCCAACGATGGGACCTATAATTTTTTGCAGGAAGTAAAGGCGTATGGAGATAAGGCGAAGATTATGAAAGAACTCTTCACTCGTTATGGTTTCCGGATCGTTTATGATAAGGATGAAGATCATCCGTTGGCTGACGGATTTTATTTCACCATATCCTATCCGGGTTTTTCGGGTGGTAAATTACTGGAAGAATTGCTGTATTACGGGATCAGTGCTATTACGCTGGATATCACAGGAAGTGAGAGAAGTGAAGGGTTGAGGGCCTGTGTTTCACAGACACAACCGGTGCAGTTTCCTGATTTGGAAGCCAGATTGAAAGCATTTCAGCAAGACCACAAAATTTAAAATTCTGTTTTCACTCAATTTTGAATTTTAAATTCGAAATTTTGAATTGAATAAATTTTATTCCTATGAAAAGAATAAAAATATTACTGGGATTTATGACATTATGTATTCTTTCGCTGAATGCTAAGGAAATAACCCTTAAAATAACGAAGCAATACCTGAACTTTCCTGTTTCTCACAAAGAAAAAAGGGCAAGGATGCATTTTAATATAAAAAATGTTTCCGAGCGGACTTTTGATATACGCCTGGCTGAAAAAGATCCGGACTATTGGGTTTTTTGCGATGTTTCCATCCTGAAAGGAAAGACGATCACCATCAGCTATGAGGGGAATCAGACGGGCCTTGATCATATCTATCAGTCGGATCAAATCAGGAATCAGGAAGAAATTTATAAAGAAAAAAACCGGCCGCAGTTCCATTTTACTACCCGCTGCGGATGGATCAATGATCCCAATGGACTGATCTATTATGACGGGGAATACCATTTATTTTATCAGCATAACCCCTATGAGAGGGATTGGGGAAACATGCATTGGGGGCATGCCGTCAGTAACGACCTGGTGCACTGGAAAGAATTACCGCTAGCTTTATATCCTGATGAACACGGGACTGTTTTTTCCGGAACAGCTTTAATAGATGAAAAGAATACAGCAGGATTCAATAAAGGCACTCGGCCGGCTATGATTGCCTTCTATACTGCAGATAGCCCGGAAAAGCAGGTACAGTGTTTTGCTTATAGTCATGATAAGGGGCGCACATGGACAAAGTATCAGCATAATCCGGTGATTGATTCTAAAGAAAAATGGAACAGTAAAGATACGCGTGATCCTAAGGTATTCCGGTATGAACCATTAGGCCATTGGGTAATGGTATTGAATGAAAGAGACGGACATTCCATCTACTCGTCACTTGATCTGAAAGAGTGGACTTTTGAGAGTCATATCACCGGATTCTGGGAATGTCCGGAACTGTTCCCATTACCTGTTGATGGTGATAAAAAAAATATTAAATGGATCATGTACGGAGCATCAGGTACTTATATGATAGGTTCGTTCAACGGAAAAGAATTCAAACCTGAGGCCGGGAAATATTACTATACTACAGGAACTTTATATGCCGCACAAACTTTTGCCAATATACCGGAAAATGATGGCCGGCGTATCCAGATAGGCTGGGGAAGAGTATCCCACCCGGGTATGCCTTTTAACGGGCAAATGCTGATGCCGACCGAACTTACCCTACGTACAACTAAAGACGGGCCCCGCCTGTTCAGTACTCCTGTTAAGGAACTAGACCGGCTTTTCACTCTGGAAAAAAAGTGGACCTCCCTTTCTTCAAATGATGCCAATGAAAAATTGAAAGAATATAGCCATGTTGATCTCCTAAGGATAAAAACAACTATTCAACTATCACATGCTACCAGCGCCGGTCTGGATTTGTCCGGACAACGCATCCTGGATTACGATATGAATTTTAATACAATCAATGGGAAATTCTATTCGCCTGAAGATATGATAAGTATGGAATTGACTGCCGACATATACATAGACAAAACAAGCATTGAAATATTCATTGATGGAGGCGCTTATTCTTATTCTATGGAAAAGCGTATCGACGAAAATAATAAAAACGGTTTATCTTTCTGGGGAAACAGTATCCTGATCAAAAACCTGGAAGTATATTCCGTTAGTTCTATCTGGAAATAATAATTGAAATTCGGCTGGGTATATGTAAATATAGAAGATTGAAAATAAGTTTTAGTAATTTTTCATTCTCAATTGGCTTCTCCGAGCTAAAGGTTCTCAATTTTCCATTCTTTTTTGTTTTCCTTCTATCACAATTACGATTTCACCTTTGATAGCAGGTCGGTTGTCCCATTCATTGATTTGTTCCTGTACGGTTCCCCGCAGGGTTTCCTCGTGTAATTTGGTTAATTCCCTGGAAACGGATATTTTTCTGTTTTCACCCAGGTGAGTTTGAATCTCATTAAGTGTTTTCAGTAATTTATGGGGTGATTCATACAAGATAATAGTTCTTGTTTCCCCCGATAATTCTGCCCATCGTTTCTGCCGTCCTTTTTTTAACGGAAGGAATCCTTCAAAACAAAAACGGTCACTGGGAAATCCGGAATTGACCAAAGCCGGAATTAACGCAGTAGCACCGGGCAGGCATTCTACTTCAATGTCATGGGCAATACATTCACGGACGATCAGGAATCCGGGATCGGAGATAGAAGGAGTGCCAGCATCGGAAATCAGGGCAATGGTTTGTCCGGATTTTAACCGGTCAATAACCTGATTCAATGATTTGTGTTCATTGAATTTATGATGGGCAATCATGGGTTTACTGATCTCAAAATGCTTCAACAAATGGCTGCTGGTGCGTGTATCCTCGGCCAGGATAACATCCGCTTTCTTTAATATATCGACAGCTCGGAATGTCATATCGTTCAGGTTCCCGATAGGGGTGGGTACGATATATAATTTACCATCCAGGGAAGTATTCAAATTGGTCGGATTATAAAGTTCTTGATGAATGTTTATGCTCCATTTCCGGCGTGTCTCCGGCGGATCAGATGAACAAATTTCTGAGCGGTTTCGGTCTCCATATTCCAGTTAAATCGTTGTTCGATGAAATCCAGCGCTTCATCCAGTGATGTAGCAGTATCTAATTTTTTGACAGCTTCATTGTATGCATCATTATTGCCATGAAATAATTCACGGATATACAGGAATCGTTCATTTAAACCTATGCCGGCAGCGATACTTTGTAATGGTGCTGTTTGTAAACGGCTTGAAAGGTCGGCTGTCTGATTTTTCCGTGCCAGTGTTTCGTTGATCGGTTGCTGGGATACTTTAAATTTTTCGGCTAAAATAGCAGCTTCGGTTTTTAGGGTGATCGAAGCCGGTTTTTCTTCCTTAGGTAATTCCTTTTCCTGAACCGGGACCGTTTCTTTTATCTCTGGGATCTTTTTTTCAGGTTTTTCTACCGGTGAGGAAATAGTATCCTTGATTTCCGGTTGTTTCTCGGGTATCTTTGATGATTCAACTTTTGGTACAACAGGCTCTGATACTTTTTCTTCTTCCATATAAGGAACCTCTGCTTTTTTTGCAATCACCTGTTTTTCCTTTTCCGGATTACCGGGTTCGGGCATCAATTTCAACCTTAACAGATGCTCGTAAATATCCTGTGCTTTCAGTATAGCTATGTCCAGTTCCAGATTAGATACTTTTTTCTGATCATGAAAACGGTGAATCAATATCTTTAAGAAATCAAGTTCTTTTTCCAGATATTCCGTACAATCTTGATGTTGCATATATTTTACCTGAATAAATGTACAAATCCGGCTTTTGAAATTTTAGGAGATGAACCGGGCACCTCAGCTGTATAATAATAAACGCCATTGGCCATTTTTTCACCGGATGACGAACGGCCGTCCCATTCACAGATTTTTGCCTTGATGCTGAATACCAATACCCCTGCACGGGTGAATATTTTTAATGACACAGTACCTCCATTACTGGAGGTTACCTTAAATACATCATTGATACCATCATCATTCGGTGTAAATACATTGGGGGCAACGATAGAATCGTTAGCCGCTGTTGCATCCAATGCTGTATAGGTAAGGTAATTGGAAGTTTTTCCAAAAACAAATGTCAAACAACCTGTAAAGACTACCAAGAAAAATGTTAATTTTCTGATTTTCATTTATTCTAACTCTATCGCCATCAATTCCGGCGTGTTAAAGCAAATAGCATCCGTCTATACATACGTATAACATGCTTAATTTGTTGCATTCCAGAAGACAAAAATAATGTTTATTTTTCGAAAACAAACCACAATGCCCTTCAAGGAGTAATTTATCGTATGAATTTGAGCGATGAATCATTATCTTTGCCGGAAATGAAACATTTAACTCCAAAGAAATCACTCGGTCAGCATTTTCTGAACGACCAGGCTATATCGGCGAAAATAGTATCGGCCCTTAAAGCGGAAGGAATCAATCATGTCATAGAAGTAGGGCCGGGGATGGGCGCACTGACTCCATTTTTATTACAGGAAAATCGTTATGACACCCGGTTTATCGAAGTAGATCCGGATGCTGCTGCTTATCTGGAGAGCCGGTATCCGGAAATAAAAGAAAAATTGATTGTTGCCGATTTTCTACGGTATCCTTTGCATGACCATTATACCGGAAAAATTGCGGTTATCGGAAATTTTCCATATAACATTTCTACACAGATCTTTTTTAAGATTCTTGAAAACAGGGACCTGGTAAAAGAAGTAGTAGGGATGTTGCAAAAAGAAGTAGCCGAGCGAATTGCTGCACCTCCCGGATCGAAAACATACGGGATCACCAGCGTTTTGCTACAGGCTTTTTATCATATTGACTATCTTTTTACCGTTCATGAGCATGTTTTTACACCTCCCCCGAAAGTAAAATCCGGAGTGATTCGTCTGGTACGTAATGATGTGGAGAGTTTACCCTGTAATGAGAAATTATTCGTACAGGTGGTAAAAACCTCTTTTAACCAGCGGCGCAAAATGCTTAGCAACTCTTTGAAATCCCTTCTACCCGCAGATCGAAGAGACAATCCTGTACTTAGCAAGCGTCCTGAGCAGTTGAGCGTTCAGGATTTTATAGAACTAACGCAATTTATTGAGGAAAGCTAAGAACTTGCTTCTTTCCAGTCTCCGTTCGCTTTGATCAGGTTCACCAGCTCCTCAACAGCCTGATCTTCCGGAATATTTCGTTTCACAATTTCGCGTTGCTTGTATAAGGTGATTTTTCCGGGTCCGGTACCCACATACCCGTAGTCGGCATCTGCCATCTCACCGGGTCCGTTGACGATGCAACCCATGATCCCTATTTTCAACCCTTTCAAATGAGATGTACGGGTCCGTATCCGGGCAGCGGTAGCCTGTAGGTCGAAAAGAGTTCTTCCACAAGAAGGGCATGAAATGTATTCCGGTTTGCTCATCCTTAAACGACATGCTTGTAATACGGATAAAGCTATTTCTGACGATAATTTATTGTCTTTTTCCCCGGCTATTTCCATCAGTATACCATCTCCCATACCATCCAACAGAAGTGGACCAAAGTCACAGGCTGATTTCACATAAATATCCTCAATATTCGTATCGGTATATGTCTTTTTTAACACTACAGGAAAATCTTCATCGATGCTTCCGGAAACATCGAATGCCGGTTGTTGATGGCTCAGGTCTATGATTTGTATCTTTTCCGGAGACAGTCCTTCTTCTTTTATCCAGATTACCGGTTTTTGGGAATTGTTCGATTGAAGTTGAGGGTGCAGTTTTGATACTTTAGAGGAAGTACAGTATTGAACGATATTTTTTGCTACAGGTATTTCTGCCTCGGGATCTTCGGTCAGTGATACCCGGATGGTATCACCGATGCCGTCCAGTAACAGGGTTCCAATGCCTACGGCCGATTTTATACGGCCGTCTTCACCTTCCCCGGCTTCCGTTACACCTAAATGTAGGGGAAAGGACATATTTTCTTTCTCCATCTGTTGGACCAATAGCCGGGTAGAGTCAATGACCACGTGTACATTACTGGCTTTCATCGACACCACCACTTGGTCGAATTGTTCGGCCTCGAAGATACGCAGGAATTCCATTGCCGATTCCACCATTCCCAGAGGAGAATCACCATAACGGTGGACAATCCGTTCACTCAATGAGCCGTGGTTACTTCCTATACGTATGGCAGTACCATATTCTTTACAGATATTGATCAGGGGAAGCAGGCGTTCGTGCATCCGTTCCAACTCAGAGGTATATGCTGCTTCTGTATATTCAGCAGGAACAGATGTTTTTTTATCGATATAATTTCCCGGATTAATACGTACTTTTTCCACGATCCGGGCAGCTGTCTCAGCGGCCTTAGGGTTAAAATGAATATCTGCAATCAAAGGTGCCCGGTAACCGCGGCGGTATAATTCCTGTTTAATGACAGCCAGATGTTCGGCTTCACGGATTCCGGGTACCGTGATACGGACATATTCTCCTCCGGCTTCAATAATACGGATGGATTGCCCTACCGTCGCTTTAGTATCCATGGTTTGGGTATTCACCATTGATTGTAACCTTACAGGATAATTACTCCCCAGTGGAATGTCCCCTATATGGACGGTATGGGTGGAATGGCGCATCATTTATATATTTAGTTAAGGCGGAGCAAAAAAATCAATTTTTCCGTATTCACTACAAAGATACAAATCAAATGATTCCCTGTTTATAGATAAAGTCGGGAAATTTACAAAAGATCCGGTACAGGCTCTTTCCGGAAATTTCAGGTTCCCGGGAAAAATCATGGAGATTTTACTTTTCAGGCAGGCAATTATCTACTGTACTGAACGGGTTTTTCATATGGATGATTTAAATTGTTTTCCACTTCTTTACAGTGTTGGAGATAACCTTTTATGGAGTATCATATGCAGTTGATAAACCTGATATCTTTTTTGATTTTAGACGTATTCAAAGGTCTGGTATTATATTTGGAACCGGGCCATTTTGAAGAATCGTTTATTTTCATTATCTTCCCGCTTCAAATTTCATGTGAGATATGATACTGATTGCTGAAAGTGGTTCCACTAAAGTGACATGGGCGTTGATAGATGCGGAAGGAAACACACGTATCTGTAACACCGGTGGTATCAATCCCTTTTTCCTTTCAGGGGAGGAGATCCGGCGTGTGCTGGAAGAAGAAATGATCCTTCCCCGGAATAATATTTCATCTGTATATTTTTATGGTGCCGGAGCTTTACCCGGAAAAGAAGGCATATTATCGGCAGTTCTTTCGAATTTCTTCAAAACGGAATCGATAGAGATCCATACCGATCTGTTGGCTGCTGCGCGTTCCTTGTGTCAGCGCAGGAGAGGGATCGCATGTATTTTAGGTACTGGTTCCAATTCCTGTTTTTATGACGGGAACAAAATCGTCAGCAATGTTCCGCCATTAGGTTTTATTCTGGGTGATGAAGGCAGTGGAGCATATTTGGGAAGGAAGCTGTTGTCGGATATTCTGAAAAAACAGTTCTCCCAGCCCATTAGTGATATTTTTTTTGCGAATTATCCGGTTACGGTGGAAGAGATACTGGAAAATACCTATCGTAAACCTTTTCCCAATCGTTATCTGGCGCAATATACCCGTTTTATAGCCCGATACATCGGACAGCCGGAAATATATGCATTAGTGAACCGGGCTTTTGAAGAGTTTTTCCTGCGAAATGTGATGAAATATGAGCATGTTGCGGAAATGCTGGTTCATTTTACCGGAAGTGTCGCTTTTATCTTCAGGAAAAACCTGGAAGAAGTGGCCGGTTCGTTGGGTGTAAACATAGGGAGTATTACGCAGAATCCGATGGACGGTTTGATCCGGTATCATCTGGAAGCTGCTTTTCGACGGTGAAATATTTTGTTTTCTGTAAATATGTTGTATATTTGCAGCCAAAACGGGGGTATAGCTCAGTTGGCTAGAGCGTTTGACTGGCAGTCAAAAGGTCAGGAGTTCGATTCTCCTTATCTCCACTTAAGAATCAAAGCCTTACGAAAACAACGTAAGGCTTTTTTATTTCATGCGCCCACGATTTGCCCACAAAATGTATTTCTGTTGTGCATATAGTATGCCTCAAATTTTTGGACTAAGTATAAATATCCATAGTGATTTCAATGTATTTTGTTCGCAGATATTTATGATACACTTTTTGCAAAAAAACTTATCTTTGTATTATTAAGGAATTAATTTGATAATCATTATATGAAATTAGCATCTAAAATTAGGGACGGGAGGATAAATGCCGTAAATGTATTATTAGATATGTCAATAAAGGAATATTTAAACGTTGCAAAGAATATAATTAAAAATAATGAGTTCCAAAGAAGAAAAGTAAAAAACTCTTCCACTGTATATGCTTTATTAAAAAAGGACCTTCGAAGTAATTGCACAATGCCACCTATTGTTTTAGCCGTAAAAATTGAAAAAATGGGGCATCTTTTGAATCCTTATGATATTAAAGAAGAGCAAATAACTGAACTATTTACCGCTGAAAATTTGATAATATTAGACGGTCTTCAAAGGACATATCAAATATTAGATCTTGAAGCAGAGTTGCTCAAAGAAAAAGACGAGGAAACTTTAAAAAGAGTACTTGATAATAGTATCCGTATTGAGATCTATTTGGGAGTTAACAAAATAGGAATCTTGTATCGAATGTTAACTTTAAATACAGGACAAACACCTATGTCTATCAGACATCAAATAGAAATATTGTATTCTGATTATATAGAAAAGCCAATAAGCAATATATCACTATTTAAAGAAACTGATTCGAAAAGAATAACCCAGATAGGGGAATATCAATTTAGAGATGTAATAGAAGGATTTAGCTCCTACCTAGATAGAGATGAACTTGGAATAAATAGAAATGAATTATTAGAAAATATTCAGAATTTAGAGAAATTAGCGTTAGAAAACGGTTCCTCTGATTTATTTAAAGATTATATATCTACATATAATGAATTAATCATTAAAATAGATGCTCTTACAAAGGATTGGAAATTCGAAAGTGATGAATTCGACAATATAAATAGTGCATTTGGAAAAGATGTATTACAGATTTTCACAAAAGCCCAAACATTATCTGGCTTTGGAGCTGCAGTAGGAAAATTAAAGGACTTGGAAGTTATAACAGGTTTTGATTCAATAAAGACTGATATTGAAAGGATAGTACTGGAAGATAATGGCATTACCAAAGAAGATGTGATGCTAAATTTGCTTAGCAAGTTAGATGAAATTAAGAACCGAGCTAAAAAAATAGGGGTAGAACAACGGATGTTTTTTACATATTTTTTCAGAGAGTTATTTAATAAAAATAGCGATTCTTATTTGAATGTAAACAAGGCCATTGATAGTGGCTTTAATAAGTATTCTAGCCTGATTTAATTTATATGAATACTCTAGTAGATTATGATGACGCTACTCATTCTTTTGTTGTAATGAATAATCAGAGTGCGGGAGAATTTGTGAATATACCATATTGTTTACAGGACAAAGATCATAAAGGAGTGCTATTTAATGAAAAATCAGACAATTACGGATACAAAATATTTTACAAAAAAAACTTTGTAGAGAATGACATCTTCTTAGTAATTGAGAAAGATTTGAAAAGTCGTATTGGTTGGTTATTTCCTGCTTCCTCAATAATTTCAGATTCTCACGACTATGCTACAAATCCCCATTATTGCAGATATGCATTTATAGCTCATTTTTTATTAATACATTATGAAATAAGTGCAGATGATATTGTCAGCAGAGATTTTGCTGAAATAATAAATAAAGATTTTGTTGATAATAATGCTATATTTTTTATTTATGACAAATCTTTAACAAAGATTATACCCGACTTCAATGTGCAAAATTATTATAGTTCATTTTATAAATATGGTTATTATTTGAAAAATGAGGAAGTTAACCCAGAAGTTCTCATGCCTTTGGCTAACGGGAAAATAACAATATCAAAAATATCCCAGTATTTTATTGGTGATAAATTTTTAGATAAATTCTTCAACTTTTTGTTTTTTGAAAAATATCCTATTATTAGGTTTCATATATTATATCAAATTATAGAGTTATTAATTGAAGACATTCTTATTTTTAGTTTAGAGAATACAATTCATAGTTTTAAGAATAAAAAACTGTATGCTAGAAGTCTTAGAGAAAGAATCAGTAAAATTGAAAAAGAAAGTGATAGAATCTTATTATTAATTAAATGGTGCGATATTGAATTTGACTATACGATTTTACACGACAGATGTAATACATTTATAACAACAAAAGGAAGACCATCCTTTGATTTTCCAGAATCTCTTTACGCTTTTAGAAATTTTGTCGTTCATGATTTTAGGCATATGACTGATGATGTTGAAACTGTAAAAGATGTTAACTATCAATTAGAACTATTTGTATTAGACTTATTAAACACCTATTTGCATAAAATTTAAATACCTTTTTTTTATGGAGTAGTTAATTGTAATCTCAAAACTATTAAAAGCTAACAAACTTTGATATGGTTTTACTATTTTCCTGTCAGCTTGTCAAATGTCTTTTCTAATAAAACTACTTTTTCCTGTTCCGACTTTAACATCCGTTCATATAATTCTACGACCTTGTCTAATGGATTAAATGTACAATAATAGTTAGGGCTTTGACCGTGATTAATACTGCTGTCATTAAAGGTATTTATATAGCTAATTGTAGCTTCATCATTCATATTTTTAATTGCAGCTACAGGAACTTTCAGTATTTTAGCAATTTTATCTAACATTATATCATCAATAACTTCTTTTTGCTCTAAATCGGATACAGATTGTTGGGTAATATCTAATTCAATAGCAATAGTTTCCTGTTTCATTCCTAACATATCACGTAAACGTTTGATATTCCGTCCGTGATGAACCTTTCTTAATGGTGCTGTATCTGTATTCATAGCTATTATTTTTCAAAAACATATTTCGACAAATATATAGAAAAAAGAAGTAGGTTTTTTACAGGTGTTCATTTGTTTAGTACAATTAAGATTTGTAGAATACTTGTGCTTGGTTATGTTTCTTTGGTATTAAAATTATAAAATTTTACAATTAGTTGGTTATCATGGAAAATGAAGTATTCAGATATAAGGATTTGACTTTAAATGATGAAGCGGTTGAATTAATCAGTCATATTCAGGAACACGCTGACACTTTATTGGAAACAAGTATTGTAGTAAATGATTGGATCGTACAGAAAGCAGGTGATGATTTTACAGATTGTGAATCCGCTTTGGAAGGGTTGTTATTGCTAAAAAATTTTCGAGAATTACTTAAGTCTTTATGCGATATTTCTATCATAAAGAGTGAAGAATTTGGTAGAAAAGTAAATAGTTAGGAAAACCATGAACCCCAAAGAAGTGCAAAAAAGTAGAGTAATTACTATATATGACCATTATTCGCCTCGTAAATGGGAAGAGGTCAAAGTACCTTATATACGTCTCAGGGGAAAATGGCTTGAAAATATTGGGTATCATATCGGTGAACAAATACAAATCAACATCACAGATGATAATACGATGGTTATTAAAAAACTACATAACCCAAATGATAAATAATTTGCATTCAATTATTATTTTGTGGAATAAACTGCTGATAATCTGGCAATAATAGATATTAGAAGCCATCTATTTGTAAATACGATACGGTTTATTAATCATCTTTTATCAATGTAGCACCAATCAATTACTATCTTATCACCAATTAAGTATTATTATAAATCAAAGGTATATCATATAAAAACGTCACTCCATCCGTTTTGCAGTATTTATTTGTCTGCGGTATGTAATAAACTGCTTTTGCATTGATTAATCCGGCAACGATTTATTGGTTTTCAATGCGAACGAACAGATAGAAACAGCTATTCTTGATATAGAAAAATGTTGTGTTTGATTACTCTCCGTGATTTTTTACTTTTATTAAAGAAAAATTGATTCAATAAATGTAAACTCCCAAATTACTACATGTTTATAACCATTGAACAGCCTTTCAACTGGGTACAAACTTGGTATTTACTGCCTCTGAACTGGGTAAAGACAGCCTTTAAACAGCCTACAATACAGTAAATTCAGGATATTTAGTATATTCGCAACCTTTTAGAATATTTAATATGAGTGAAATGGAAAATTGCCCCAAATGTCAGGGTGAAAACAACTATTTTGATGGAACTTCCAATATATGTCCCGATTGCGGATATGAGTGGGGTGAAGATGCACTGCATGATGAAGACAAATCTGATAACACATCACGCGACAGCAATGGCGAAGTATTAGCCGATGGAGATAGTGTAACCGTTATCAAAGACTTGCCCGTGAAAGGTTCGTCAATGGTGGTAAAACGAGGTACAAAAGTTAAAAATATTCGTCTTACGGATGATTTTACACATATTGAAGGCAAGGTAGAAGGCAGTAGTATTTATCTGAAAACCGAATTTTTAAAAAAATCATAATCTGTTCGTTAAAAAGGAACACCATACGCTTTACAATACTTCGCCGTTTGGTGAATAAAATAAACCGAATTTGATTGAATCAGTTCTTCCACTCGGAAAATTTCAATTTTAAGTATTTCTGCTATTTCTTTCTTTGTAAACGAATTAAAATCGGGTAGTTTTTCACCCAACATGGCAAGTTGTTCTTTGGGTAACGGTTCGTATTGGTATTCGTCAGTAATTTTACAGTCAAAAACTTTTACCAATTTTTCAAATGATGGATTTTTGACTTTCATCCTTTCAAAAATAGTAGTATCTGTTTGAACAACCGATTCTATGCTAACCTGTTGTTTTCTGTTTTGAATATCCCAAATTAAGCAATCGGCAACATCGTATTGTGTTTCGGGAGAGAGTTGTACTAAACTGTCAAAAACGAACACTTGAATACCATAGCTTACGAGTATATTCGATTTTTCAACCCATGATTGATGTGCATCCACATCAGGCAAAAGAATGACTTTACGGTTTGACAGTACTTTGCAGACTTCTTTATCCGCCCATCTGCATCCGTTCTTTCCGCCCGTTGCCAACCAAATGTAATCGGGCAGCAATTCGCTGCAAATACATGCTGTTTTTTCCGATTCCACAATGGCTACCGCTTTATCTTTATTTTCGGGTATACTTAAAAGATGTTCACCGAAAAAACATTGTTTGTGGTTAAAGTGGTATAAACGCATCAAAGAATGTACTCCAACAGGATGTTTTGTTTTGTCCCTGTGTAAATCGAATGTATAATGCATCCTTTTTCCGTAACGGACATTTCCCGAAACATCAACTTGCCAAAAAATTACACCTTCGTCTTTGGTTGTTCCCAAAAAATAGCGATGAATAATGTTTTTTATCTGTATCTCATCGAATATGGTTTGTAAAGCATTGGTAAAGCTGTTCGTTTCATACCTTGCCATTGACGAAATCATTACACGATACTCAAAATAGTCCGTCTTTTTTGCTTTTGGCACGCATACACGATGCTTTTCAACTGCTTGAGCATAGCTTTCTATTTGCTTTTTATCTGCAATATATTGCTTTTCATTCGGGCAATCTTCAAAGAACTGCTTCGGTGTGTAATGATAACCGCATGACGATTCTCTGTTACATCTGCCTACATGGTCGGGTAACGAATAATTGTTTTCGGTATCTATATAGCTTACAAATTCACCTTTGCGTTCGCAAGCAGGACAAATATGCCTTGTTCGCAATCCTTTATAAGGCTCTAATATGAATCTATGTTGTTGCATGATTGATTTTTTGGTTTTTATGTACACCATAAGAAGTACGCATTTGCTATTTAATTTATTGATTATTATTTAATTAAGTGCGTACTTGAAGTACGCAGGAGTATAAAGTGCGTACAATAACTACGCACTTTACAGACAGATTTACAGGATATTAGTAGTCGAATGCGTACTTCTTAAAGGTGTACATAATCATATTTTTTCAGCCAATCCCTGATTGTTTTTTCAGTAACTAAAAAATGTTCTGCTATTTTACGATTACTGATATTTTGCCTTTTCATTTCCAGTACTTTTTTCTTACGTTCTTCCATTTCGTTATCACTAAACTCCTTCAAATGTTCTCGTTCAATACCATAACCGATAAATTCAAACTTTAAAAAATTGTCATCTTTTTTCAGGATTTGATACAAGATGATATTTTCTGCATCGTAAACGATTTCTGAATTTCGAGACTTTATTTGCTTCACATATCGTACAGATTTGTCACGTGCAGATTCTCCGATGGCAACAGCCGAATCACAAAAATTGATAATCGTCTTTGAACCTGCAAGGTCGTTCCGAGTTATGGGATTGGAAAGATTGCGTTTGGGTGTATGTGCCAAACATAATATTGACAATCCGTATTTACGTTTGAGAGTTTTTAAACTTTTCATCAGGGGTAATGCCGATTTACTTTTTTCGGTTTCAACACTGAGGTAAGTCAGGTTATCTACAATGACAATCTTTGCGCCTGTCGTTTCAATCACTTTTTTCATGTCTTCATTGATTTGTTTCTCTATATCATCTGTGGTAATCCCATCCGTATTGATTTCAAAACGCAACAGGTTATCGGAAAATTGATAGTGATTTCCCATATCATCACTGTACCTGATTTGAAACTGCTTATCCGACAGTTCAAAATCAAAATAGATCACTTTTTCTTTTTGACTGATTAAGTCTGCTATTTCAACCGCTAAGATTGATTTACCCAGATTGGTATCGGCAAAAAGGATACATAGTTCGCCTTCGTACCATAATTCACGCCACAATTCACGCGGTTTTGGACGTCTTAATGCTTCAATAATGGTTCTGTTTACCGTTTTTCCTTTAAAAATTCCTGCATTAACTGTGTATTCGGCAACACCCATTAATTCTTTCAATTTATCGTTAAGACTTTCGACACTTAATAGGGGTTTGGTCTTATTTCCCTGCCATTGCGGGATTTTCCCTTTACTATTATTCATCTTCTTGCCAATTTACGGTTTGCACTTTTAGCCAATGCCAGTACTATCTCTTCGTCATTGCGTACAGGTACGCACTTGCTTTCTGCCCAGTTCAACAACTCGCGCTTTGAGAATATCAACCGCCTGTTATGAAATCGTTTGCATGGAATTACTCCTTTTGCTGTTTGTTTTGTAAACAGGGATGAGGATATTTCATAGCCGTTTTGATTCAGAAACTGTACAGCCTCTTTAGTGCCTGAAAGATTATCCCGTTCAGGTTCTTTTGGCTTTTCGCATTTTAAAATTTTATTGACGGCGTTTTCTATGATTGCTGTCAATTGTTCTGGAGTGGTAACTATAACCGAATTCATATCGCGTTACATTTTAAATGAAAAAATGGTCGGCGTCCCGACTTTCCCAAATTTGGTAATGCAAATATGAAGGCAAATGAGAGCTGTGGCAAAGGCTTTTAGACGTTAACCACTAAAGGCTACTAATAGCTACCGTTTTATATTTCAGTAAGTTTGCGTAGCATAGATTCCACTTCGGATTTATCAATCGTGACACCCGATTCTAAACCTTTGTTATACATGTAAGAGCTAATGTATTTATTCAGATTTTTATCAGTAGTATCAATGTTAAATTCATCTTTGAATGCCTGGTAAATGATATTTCGCCCTTTATTGGGTAATGTTATATAATTCAATTCGCATAATGCCAACAAAACGACAGCCCAATCACGACCCGTGATGATGCTATTGGATAAAGTTTTGATGTTGGATAGTATTGTTTGTTTCTGCTTTTCGTTACATGTTAAGAAATCAGAGAAATGCCGGTCAGATTGAATTGTGTTATTCTTTTTTGTTTCTTCCTTTGCTATGACTTGTTTTTGAGATTTATAATCCCGTTCTTTCAGTCGTTTGAAGTATTCTTTCTCATTTTTTAGCCATTTTCGGATTAATTTGATAAAGCTGTTTTCATAACTGCCGACTTTTAAAAGTAGTTCCTTCTGCTTTATCAAATGATTTGCATCTTCAATTTCATATTTACGCTTTTCTATTTCAGAATTATTCGCTGTTTTTCCCCATTTGACACTATTAACCTTTTGAAGCATCTCTTTTGTTGTGTCAATTAGAAATTCAATAAGCTCGTGTGGTCTTCTGAACGAACTGAATGTGAAGTCCGAATATTTATTTTTTACAGCATTGTTTTTAATAAGGAAATCAGATATTCTATTTTGAAAGTAGTCTTTTCCCTGATTAAAACAACCGATTTCAAACGGCAATATTTCAAGCCATTCACCAAATATATCTCTTAGTTGGCTAATGTTGTCAGGTGTATGTTTTTTCTTTTCATCAATATCTTCCAATGTTTTTGAATCCAAAAAATCTATTTCGTAAAAATCGGGAACTTTGCCATTTATGTAATATGTGTCAAGCAAGTTTATCAGTTGAGCTTTTTTATCTTCTGTAAGATGAATGCTTTGGACATATAATTTTATCTCTTTTATGAAAAAAGGCAATCCTACATAAGGTTTGGTAAAACAGCATACCATTGCTTCAGTATAGTGGACAATGTTTTCATACCACTCTTCATTAAATGAATCCTGATTGATGAGGTATTGCGTTTGGTCAATCCGCTTCAAAAGATGAAGTGTGTTGACAGTAACTGCACCAGATTTTGTTACAAACTTCGGAAAAAGCGAATGTCTTTCAAGCTCTTTATTTACCCAATCCGATATGCAATCATATTTTTCCCGATAAGTTTTGTCCGTAAAGATTATGTTGTCAGGGTCTGTGTAGCCGTCAGGTCGCTTAACAAAATATGTACCCCCGAATAATCCGTCAGGAAGATGGTCAATTTCTTGTATCATTCTTCTTCTCTTTCAAGTTCTTCTTCGATTTCTTCAATGGTTGGCAAGCTTCCTTCAAAATCTTTCGGGAATATCTTTGTTAATTCATATTCGGATATTCCGATGGGGTGGTTTACATTGTTGAGTGCGTACTCGGCAATAATTTGATTTTTGCTTTTGCATATTAATAACCCAATAGTCGGATTATCGGATGGATGTTTTAATAAATCATTTACTGCCGATAAATAGAAACTTAATTTTCCTGCATATTCGGGAATAAAATCCGTTGCTTTCAGTTCTATAACTACATAACAACGTAGTTTTAAATGGTAAAACAACAAATCAATATAAAAATCCTGATTGCCTACATGTAATGGGTATTGTTTTCCTACGTAAGCAAAACCTGCACCCAATTCTAATAGGAATCTTGTAATGTTTTCTGTTAGTGCATTTTCCAACTCCCTTTCTTTATACCCTTCCGTTAATGTAATAAAATCAAAATTGTAAGGGTCTTTTAATGTTTCTTGTGCCAAATCGCTATGAACATCGGGCAATGTCCGCTTAAAGTTGGTTAAGGATTTGCCTGATCGTTTGTATTCATCCTGTTTGATATGAATTTCTAAAATGCTTCTACTCCATCCGTTTTCAATGGTTTTTTGAACATAAAACAGGGCTTCATCCATTGATTTACAATTGGATATAATGCGCAAGTTATGTCCCCACGGTATTTGGGCAACAAGCTGTTGCACAATTTGAATTCGGTCAACAACTTGTTGGCTTTTTACGTTTTCCGATTGCGAAACAGCTTGTTTCGTCAATTGGCCAACAGCTTGTTGGCCAATTATACTCATCTCATTATAAAATAAATACCACTGACGAATGTATTTGAGATTACTTATTGAGAAGCCTTTCATATCGGGAAACTCCTGTTTTAAATCTCTGCTTAATTGTGGAATAAGTTGATCTCCCCATTTAGAATTTTCCTGCTTTTCAATTATGTCTTTTCCTATACTCCAATATAGATTTATCAATTCGGAATTAACTTTAATAGCTGCTTTCAGTTGGCTTTGGCGAATACGTAGTTTTAGGTCAGTCAACCATTGTTTGTATTCAGAATCAGACTTTATAATGTTTGGCATATTGGGTTGTTCGGTTTAACTTTCAAAGATAAATTTTTTGTAGTAAAAGACAGTTCAATCATAAAAACCTTGAGTAAGTAAAGCTGCATTCTTTTTCCGTTCTTCTTGTTCAAATGATGCAAGGTAGTTTTCAGTAGTTTTCAAATCATTATGTCCTAAACTTTCGGAGATAAAAGCAATGTTTGTACCACTACGTTTTAATACAGTGGCATAACTATGACGTGCGGTGTAGGTACTGATTCCTTTGATACCAATAGCTTCACTTATTTCTTTTAGTTTACGATTCGTACGTTTTGTAACATCCATAACTTTTTTTCTTTCTTGCATAGGAGTTTCTCCCCCCTTCAAATAAGGAAAAATATAATTATCTGGATTTTTATCTGAATTTCCCCAACGGTCTATTATAGATTGTATTTCTGGCGTTATCATTGCCTGTATTTCACGTTTAACTTTTGATGTTCTAATAGTCTTTTGTCTATAAAAACAAATTTCATCTCCTACTATATTTGAAAACTTCAATTTCAATAAATCAGTAAAGTTGATTCCATTGCACAAATATGAGAAAAACCATAAATCACGATAACGTTCGGTAGCCTCTCTACCATCAGTATACGTAACAAGTGTTTTAATTTGCTGCATGTTCAAAGCCAGTTTACGACCTTCGCCTATCGGAATTTCGTATTTGTCTTTACCAAATGGATATTGTGCCTCTTTTATAATTCCGTTCTTTTTCCCTTCATTGATAATTGCACGAATAGCTCTCATATAAATACCTACTGTTGTATATGTTTTTCCATCATCCAACAAATATTTCTCATATTTCTTTAACCAGTCTGCCGTAATATCTACAAACTTTATATGTTCTCCTTTATACGACACAATGCTGTTTAATACTGAATTATAATACAATTGTGTCCCTGCCCGTCCTTCATCTGCCAGTATACTTATCCTTGCTTTAAAAGCTGTATTTATAGTGTCTGCAGTTCCCCTACTTAATACTTTACTCAATGCCGTAAAAGAAAATTCATCATCACGATAAAGACTTTCGACGGCAGAATCAACCAGTTTGAATGTAGTTTGCACATCGTTTCTCAGCTTGATGAACTTTGCACTTTTATTCTTTGGTAATTGTTCCCACTCTTCTTCGGTCAGTTTTTGTCCTGTAGAATAATCTTTTCTATCTCTTTGATACCTAACCCTTATTTTGACAGGAAATTTATCATTATTATCAGACCTTCTTGTATCAAAAAAAACAAAAACTGTAATTCCTCCATGTGCGCTGTTAATCATAGACATTTTATTTTGTGTGGGAACATAAATTATGAGCCCACAATTTGCCCACAAATATAACGATTATTTGAAATTTTATGAATTTACATGAATAATATTTTAATATATTAGTAACTGATAATCAACAAATAAATACTAAAAATGAAAGTTTGTGAATTAGCGTGAATAGCATTCAATTTAAACTGGCAGTCAAAAGGTCAGGAGTTCGATTCTCCTTATCTCCACTGAAAGAGATCATCTGAAACAGATGGTCTTTTTTGTTTTTCATTTATATGAGAAAATGTAAAAATACCATTTCCTGAATATTTGAACGATCAGATGATTAATCTGATAATGAGATCATAAAAAACCTCCGGGAAAATCCCGGAGGTTAATGAAATAAATGCTTTTGATTAATTTTGTCTTCTTAATGTTTCATCTACCTCTATCCAACTACTATAAACAGCTTCACTCGTTTCCGTTGCCGGTTGTTCCAACGTCCTGTATCTGTAATGGATATAAAAGCGCGTAAGATCGGTAATTTCCATCCGGTTTTCACCCGGTTCCCCCAGTTGTTCTACCTGAATAGTCGCATAAGGACCAACTGATACAGTATTGTTTTCATTAACAGTGAGAACAATACTGTATTTGTTGATCAGGTCGAGATCTATTCTGCTGTTACCATCCAATACCGTTTGTTTTCCAACCGATATTCTTATTTGATTGGCACTGATCGGGAAAGCAATTTTTGTAGCCGTTATCTCAGTGCCATTGCTATTACCACGTAAACCATAAAGTGTCTGAACTTTAGTCTGTGCATAATCATTTTCAACAAAAGGACGATAAAGCACTTTGCTCATATCGGGATTTACTGTATATCCTTCCGTAATACTCTTTATTTTCAAAGGAATAAAAAAGATACTGTCAGGGGTAATTCCTTTAGTGAATATTTTTAGAGGAATCACTACATATGGGTCTTCCTGCCCTGCCTTCATGGTGGCGGAAAATGTCTGGATCTCATATTTTGAGGGGTGCAGCCACTGTGTATACCGTGCTGTATCAAGATCATAATTTAATTCATTATACTCCTGTATACTTACAGAATCGTATTCCAATACAATGGTAACATCGTTTTCTATAGAATTGGTACCACCACAATATATAGATACAAATCCCTCGGATACTTCGTTCTTGAAAGAATGAGTGGTTGCGTAAATATTCTCGGAATCCCCAATCAGGCAAAATACATTCATATACATCTCATCACGGAACTGATCGTAAACATCACATCCGGATATAGCGAAGCATATGACAATTGCTATTATTCTACTTAAATATCTCATCATCTTAATTTATTAATAATTTGCTACCATCCAGGGTTTTGTGAGATAGTAGGTACTTTTTTGATTTCACTCGTACTGATCGGAAGCCATACCATTTTCCTATCGGTAACACGGCTTCTGGCTCTTAGATTATTCAATCTGACACGTTCGTAATATGTACCGTCGCTGCGTCTTCCTTCGACATCCATCCCTTCTATGGGTTCGGAATCCCTGTCCATATAGATTCCCCAACGCCGGATATCATAATACCGCCTGTTTTCATGCAAAAATTCAATCATCCGTTCCCTTTCGAGGACTTCGAAAAAATTGTCTTTAGTGGCTAACTGTTCAGCTGTTAAACCTGGTAGTCCGGCACGATACCTGACTAAGTTAAAAGCCTTGGCCATTTCGGCTTCATCACGCGAAAAAGTGTACACAACACTGTCGCTCCCGGTGATAGCCCATGTTTGGGTCAGATTATTCAACGCTTCGGCATAAGAGAGAAGAATTTCCGCATAACGGATAATACCGAATGGTTTATTGAGCCTGGCAGCATTGGACCCCGACCATGCATCGTCACGATGGACATACTTTTTGGAAACATATCCGGTAGTGGTATAATCTTCCACATTGCCTGTCGATTGGTATTTCCCGGCATTGTCGTCTGCTGCATAACCGAAGTACTGATTATATTTACCTGATTCGCTGGTCGAGCTCATCGGCCAGAAACACTGGCTAAATCCTACACATGCGTAAAAACGTGCTTCTCGGTTCATGTACATGTTAAATACCGGGGGACCTCCACCCAGTTCGTATCCTGAGTATATTTGTGTCCTGGAACCTGTAAAAAATCCCGTTTCATCATAGGGACAATCCACAGTACCCGGAAAAACAGGATCACCGCCGTCTGCCAGATAAAATGCATCCACCACTTTCTGGGTAAGTGCCATCCCTCCATATCCTCCGAATTCCTTGGGAAAACTATGTTGGGTATATTGCCTGGTGGAAATATCCATTCTTCCCCAGACATATTCCGGATTATTGGCGGCAAGGCTTTCTCCTGTAAACATATCCGAATAGGATCTGTATGGATCAATACCTCCTGGACCATCGGGATAATTATTTTTATTTACCATCCCCGCCGGTAATGCCGGGGTAAAATTATCTGCCTCATAGGTGTGCAAAGAGTACGTATTCAGATCCATAACCCGTTTGGCTGCATAGGCGGCCAATGCCCATCTGCGTTCGTCATAATCCTGATTCACATAATGCTTGCCATCGGAAGCTCTTGTCCAGGAACCATAATAAAGTCTGGCCGAGTTTCCGGCATCGCCTGTAGCCCCGCCGCCGCCATTAAACAAAGGGCTGGCGTGCTGGAGGCGGATTCGGGCAATCATACCATATGCAGATCCTCTGGTGGGGCGTCCGAATTGTGCTATAGGAACAGAAGACGGTAAAAAAGGAGCCGCTCTTTCCATCTCAGAACAGATATATTCCACAGATTCGTCGTAAGTGGCTCTTTCATTGACATAATAACTCGGTTCTTTATTGGTGTCGTATACCTGATCTCCCAACAAGATAACGGGACCGTGTACAGATAATATATGCCAATATGCATAAGCACGCAGGAAATAAGTATAGCCTAAGTATGTATTCCGTTCAATGGTTGTCAAACCTTCACACTTGTGTATATTGGCAATGATCAGATTGGCTTTACGGATAATTTTATACATCTGGTCCCACAAATATAAATTACCACCTGAACTTGCTATATTATCCGCATTGATCGTTCCCTGAATTAATTGTCCTGATTGCCAACCTGAAGAGATCCATTGTATAAATCCCTCATCGGAGCAAGCGATTCCGGGAAAAGATTTCCCCTGGGCGGCACCATTACCCCAGATAGCACCTTCAAGAGGAAGCATGCCGGCCGCTCCCCACAGGTATGATTCCAGATTGTCCTTACTGGAAAAAATGGAATCGTAAGTCAGCAAATCTTTAGAGTAATCGCTGATATCCAAGAAATCTTTACACGAGTGAATGCTGATCAGAAAGCAGAAAACCGGAAGAATAAAAAGAAATCTTATAATTATTTTTTTCATGATAATTCATTAATTTATAGATGAATATATAATTGAAAGGCATATTGGGCTGGTATCGGATAAATGACACCGTTACGATAAGCTTGTTCCGGATGGAAAATATCCACCTTGTCCCAAGTATACAGATTGGTTCCGACCAGTTGCATCTCTATAGAGGAAATACCTATTTTTTGCAGTGTTGGTAATTTCATCCTATAACTAATTGATATTTCCTGTAATCTCAGGTACTGGGCATTTCTTTTCCAGAAATCAGATACCTGGGAATTATTATCATTCTTGCCATAGGTTAGCCTGGGAAATACAGCATTAGGATTTTCGGTTGCCGGATCGCCTGAATAAGAGGCAGGTGTCCACCGATTCTTTTGGTCTGCAGCGATGGTCAATACATTACCGGTTGCCTGGTTATGAAAAGGGACATAACCTATTCCGTTACTACCTCCTATTCTATCTTCATAAACCCCGACATGGTAGTATTCCATTTTCCCCGTTCCTTTGAAAAGGAAACCTAAAGTCCAATCTTTATATACAAATTCTCCTCCGAATCCATACATCAATGCAGGATAATTATTCTTCAGGGAAAGCGGGATCTTGTCATAATCATCGATTTTCCCATCAGCATTAACATCCTTATATTTAATATCTCCAGGAAGAACTGTTCCGAATTGTGTTGGACTTGCCGCAACATCAGCTTCGTCACGGAAAAGCCCCAGTGATTTAAATCCTCTTACTGCATCATTAGGCCATCCGTCATAATATTGATAATCATATTTTTGATCCACTTGCTCCCAGGATTTTATCTCATTCAGCGAATAAGTGAAATTTGCCCTGAGCGTAAAACTCATATTTTCGTTGATCGGCTGGATGAAGGTGATGTTACCGTCGGATCCGTAACTTCTCATACTTCCCACATTTCCATACGGCATATTGACAGCGCCGATATAACCGGGTACCTGCGTACGTTGCTGGAAAATACCATCTCGTTTATCATTGAAAAAGTCAACAGTGAAGGAAAACCGTTGTTTGAAAAATTGGGCTTCGATCCCCAAATCACTTTTGATGGCCTTCTCCCATTGTAGGTTATCAGCGCCAACAAGGTTCTCGTTAATCACACTTGATCCGCCCCATCCTACACTACCGGAGTAATCAAAAGTGGTCAGATAAGCAAAGCGCCTGTCACCAGTAATACGATCATTTCCTACACTACCATAAGAAGCCCTGATTTTTAAAAAATCCAACCAGGGTAGATTTTCCTTTATAAATTCGTATTGAGTAGGCACCCAACCACCAGCTATTGATGGAAAGAAACCGTATTGATCGCCCGGCTGGAAGTTTTCAGAACCGGTATAACCAAAATTCAATTCGATCATGTAGGTATCACGGAAACCATAGGTGAATCTCGCCGATAGTCCCTGGTATCTGAT